>JBLRXE010000061.1:0-9895 GCA_047920895.1 Roseovarius sp. | reverse complement strand
CCGTCACCGGCTCTTGCATCGGGAGGATGCCGCTATCCAGCAACACGGTCGCCACACAGATCGAGTTTGAGCCGGACATCGGCGGCGTATCCTCGGGTTCCATGATGATCCAGGCTGCCTGTGCCTCGGGGTGCTTGGGCGGCACCAGCAGGTTGACATGCCGGAACACCCCGCCGCGCGGCTCGTTGAGCATGAAATTGCGCAGGGTCTGATCCTCGGCGATCCATTTGCGCTGTTCCCAGATCGTATCTCCGGGGGGCGGGGCCACGCCGCCCACGATGACATCGCCGACCTCGCCCTCGGCATGACAGGATACGACGTGAATGATCTTTTTGCTGCGCATGATGGGCCCTTGTCTCGCCAGTGCTTTTCAGTCTTTCCTTGAAGCACGGAAAAGCTCTAATTCATTAATTTTTCGCAATATCAATCCGAAAAAGTTTATCAGCTTTCTCTGAAATTGCTTAAGGTTGCGAGGCCTTGCCTGTCACGCCAGAACCGCGCCCAAACGGTATGGCTGAGCTATGCCTTCAGGGTCAATGGTCCTTGATGGCCAGGGATCGTCGGGACATCGCGCAGCGGGGGGCGGCATCCCGGACGCACCCGCCCTGCCGCATTGCCACTTGCCGCGCGTCGGCGCGTGTGGCCGACGCGCGCGCGGGAGCCATTCCTTAACAGGGCACCGCGCGATAAGTGCCGTCGCCATTGGCATAGGCGCATTGATTGCGCGCGGTGTTGCGCGCCACCAGCGTGCCCGCAGCCGCCCCGGCCAGTGCCGAAACGACCGTCCAACCCGGATCGGCATCAAAAGCCGAGGCCAACAAAGCGCCACCCAAGGCGCCAACCGCGCCGCCAGTCATTTCCCGGTCGCTGACGCCCTGCATGCACCCTGCAAGGACGAGACCGGCAATGCTGGCAAGAATGAGACTGCGACTCATGGTCTTTCCCTTTCTGTTCACGGTTGTTTAACCCTGTCCGAGAGACCGCAGGATGACGGGTTTCATTCCTGCTGGCAAACCGCCTCGGCAAAGGATTGCCGATTACAGTATCGGCGGCGGCGGCCTGCGCCGCGCGCCGGACAGCGCATTGCCCGCGATTGCCGCCAGCAGGATCGTCCCACCGATGAGCGTGTTGGTCGTGGCTGTCTCGCCCAGAAACAACCACACCCAGACCGGCCCCAACACCACCTCAGCCAACGACAGAAGCGTGAGTTCCGCGGCCGGCACGGTGCGCGAGCCGATGGTGTAGAGGATCAGCCCTAATCCGACCTGAAAAACACCCATCCCGAGTGAGAGGGCTGTGTCGGCGGGGGAAATCCGCAGCGATAGCCCCAACCAGAAACAGATCGCCGCCATGAGCACCATGCCAAAGAGGCCCGAAAGAAAGATCGCTGGCATCATGTCGGTCGCCTTGCCCCATCGCAGGGTGATGGTGAAGGCGGCAAAGCCCGCCGCCGATCCGATCGCCGCCAGATTGCCCAAGAACGCCGCGCCCGCGAACTTGTCCCAGACCATGACCGCGATCCCACAGCCAGCGACGACAATGGCGACCCAGGTTTGCGGGCGGACGTATTCACGCAAAACCAGACGCCCGAGGATCGCGGCAAGGAGAGGCGCGCAGGCGAAGAGCATCATCGCATTGGCGACCGACGTGGTTTGTATCGCATAAATCGCGCCGCTATAGGCCGCCACCAACGACAGCGCGCCAATCACCCCCGGCCACCCCATTCCACGCACCAACCGCAGCGGGTCTTGTCCGGCGCGCAATCGGATCACGCCATAGAGCAGCAGGGTCATGGAAGTGGAGCGGTAAAACAGGATCTGCCAGACCTGCGCCTCGTCAATCAGGCGGATGACCAACCCGGCGGTGGACCACACCAGCCCCGCAAGAAACACAAGGAAATAGGCGCGCATATCGCGCTCGGATCGGGTCAGGACGATGGTCATTGCAGGCTTTCTTCATCGGAGATTTGTGGCGGCAGCGGGTTACCGGGGGCAAAAATCGCCTCTGCGACAACGGGGGGGGCGTCACTATGGCGGGCGGCGCGCAATTCGCGCCAGCCAAGATAGAGGCCAGAGGCAATGATCAGCAGCATACCCGCCAGAACATTCAGCGCCGGAACTTCGTCCCAGAGCATATAGGCAAGGATCGCGGCAAACGGCAGATAGGTATAATCGAACGGGGCCACGAGGCTTGCGTTGGCGATCTGATAGGCCCGCGAGACCAGCGAATAGGCCACCATGCCGATTGCCCCCAAAAGACCAAGGCGCGGCAGGTCGTCATAAGCCTCTGGTGGCACATCCCAGCGAAGGTGATAGGTGGCCGGGGTGATTTCGATCACCTGATTGACCAGCCAGCCCATCGGCAGGATCAATATCCCGGCGAAGGTCAGCGTATAGAGGCCCACGGTCAACGTGCTCTCGCGGTCGCCGATCTGACGGGCGATGATCTGAGAGATGGCATAGGTCACGGCACAGAACAGAGGCAGAATCGCCACCCAGGAGAAATTCTCGCCCGCCGGGTTCATCGCGATCAGAACGCCGACAAAGCCCGCAACAAGCGCCAGGCAGCGATGTGGGCCGATGGTTTCGCGCAAGAAGATTGAGGCAAAGAGCGCAGTGATCAGCGGCGCGGCGAAAAAAATCGTGCTGACCTCCGCCAGCCCCATAAAGGGGAAGGCCGCGTAGAACATCGAAAAGCCCGAGGCGAACAGGAAGGCGCGCATCAAATGCAGCGGCCAGAGCGGCGTCAAAAGGCGATGCGGCCCCTTGAGAAACCAGATGAGCGGCGTCATCACGATGAATGTTACGATGGAGCGCACGAAAATCAGCAACCAAACCGGATAGACAATCAGCAACGATTTCATCATCGCGTCCTGCCCGACAAAGAGCAACATGGCGATCTCGACGCAGAGTATCCCCTGAAGCGCGCGCGAAGGCGCGGGGGCGGGCTGAGCCGAAAGCGTGGCCATTGGGGTCCTTTTTGTGATTTGGGCATGCGTCGCGCGTGGGGTCAGGCTGAGGAGATCAAAAGCGACTGTCGCGCCGATTTGCGACGTGGATGGGTAAAAACCGGGCATAACGCTGCGCAGCCTCCAGGCGCGGAATACCTTCTGGTCTGAGTGGCGGGCTTGTCCGAAAATATGACCTCGGATAGAGGCGTAAGAATATTGCGTATTGCGTTATTTTTGTGGAACAAACAGGCTGTAAACTTATAGACAGGCATCATGTGTTTGTTGTAAAAAAATTCTCGCACTCACAGATTGCCCCCCGCGACAAGGACACGCCAGATGCCCGACCGGCTCATGATCGGCACCAGAATCCGCGACAGGCGTGTTCTGAACGGCATGCGGCAATCAGATTTGGCACAGCGGGCCGGGATTTCGCCGTCCTATCTAAACCTGATCGAACACAATCATCGCCGGATCGGGGGCAAGACCCTGCTCAAGCTGGCGGAGGCGCTCAAGGTTGAACCCTCGCAATTGACCCAAGGGGCGGAACTGTCGTTGATTTCAGGCCTGCGCGAGGCGGCTGGCGAGCCCAGTTCGGATGGCCCCGAACTGCACCGGATCGAGGAGTTTGCCGGGCGCTATCCCGGTTGGGCGGGCCTGCTGAACGACTTGCATCGCCGCAATCAGGCCCTGGAACGCACCATCGAGACATTGACCGACCGTTTGGCACATGATCCGTTTCTGGCGGACTCGCTGCATGAGGTGATTTCGGCGGTGACGGCGATTCGAGCCACGTCATCCATTCTGGTTGAAACCGAGGCAATCGAGCCGGAATGGCAGGCGCGGTTCCATCGCAACATCAACGAGGACAGCGCGCGTCTGACCGAAGGCGCGCAGGCGCTTGTGCGCTATCTCGAAGCGGCCCCCGATACCGAGGCGGAACTGACCTCGCCCCAGGATGAAATGCACGCATTTCTGGCGGCGCGCGGCTATCACTTGGCGGAACTGGAGCGCGAAATGGCAGGGCCCCGCGATGTCGCGCGGCTGATCGAGTGGGCGGCGGCGCAGGGCATGTCAAGTCCGGCGCAGAGCCTGACGCGCGAAGCCCTCTTGCGCTACATGGAAGATGCAGCGGCCCTGCCACTGCGGGCCTTTTTGGCGCGGGTGGGCACGTTGGGGTTACGCCCCGACCGGCTGGCCGAGGCGACCGGGGCAGATATGGCGCGGGTTTTCCGCCGTCTTGCCAGTCTGCCGGACGCAGAGGTCGGCCCAGTCGGGCTGGTGATCTGCGATGCCTCTGGCACGCTCACCTTTCGCAAACCGATTGGCGGGTTTGCCATGCCGCGCATGGCCGGGGCCTGCACGCTCTGGCCGCTCTACCAGGTGTTGAGCCAACCGCAGGTGCCCATTCGGATGCGGCTGCGGCAGGCAGGGCGCGGGGCCGAAGTGATCGAGTCCTTTGCCGTGGCCGCGCAGGCGGTTGCGGCTGGTTTTGACCGCCCACCCTTGATGCAGGCGCTGATGCTGATGCTGCCCGATCCCGGCGAGGCGGGCGGCGCGGTGCGCTCCGTGGGGGTGAGTTGTCGGATATGTCCGCTGGCCGATTGCGCCGCGCGGCGCGAGCCGTCAATTGTGACTGAAGGAATGTAACGGGATGGACGGCAGAAAATCAGACGCGCGGCAAGGATCGCGCGCGCAACGGAGGGGGGGCCGGTTGCATGGGTAAAAGGGTTCTGGTGATCGAGGACGAGCCGAACATCATCGAGGCTGTCAGCTTTATCCTCTCGCGGGATGGCTGGGAGGTAAAGACCCACGCCAATGGCCATGATGCGATGGAGGCCGTGCGCGCCCGCGCGCCTGACCTGATCATTCTGGACGTCATGCTGCCCGGCAAGAGCGGCTTTGACATCCTTCAGGAAATCCGCGCCGATGCTGTCCATGGCCGCACGCCAGTCCTGATGCTGACGGCGCGGGGCCAGGCCAAGGATCGCGAGATGGCGGAACGTGCAGGGGCTAGCCAGTATATGACCAAGCCGTTTTCCAACGCCGATGTGCTGGCGGCGGTGCGTGCGCTGGTGGAGCCATGAGCCCCGAACGCAGTCCGCTGTTTCTGGCGCGGCGCACCTATCGGTTGCGGCGTTTGTCGGATGCGGCGCGGCTTCTGCCTATTGCCGGGGCCGTGTTGTTTTGTGTGCCGCTCCTGTGGGAGACCAGGGAGGTGAGCACCACGGATGCGATGTTCTACATCTTTGGTCTCTGGATCGTGCTGGCGGGAATTGCGGGCGTAATTTCAAGACGGCTGCGGCCTACCGATACCGAGGATGACCCGAAAGGAGCGCAGGAACGCTAGATGACGATCCTCAACGTCCTCATTCTTGTTTGCATTCTCTATGTGGTGTTTCTGTTCGCCGTGGCCTTTGCGGCCGATCGTGCGGCCTTGCGCGGACGCGGAAGCTGGTTGCGCTCGCCCTATGTATATACGCTGTCGCTGTCGATCTATTGCACGGCCTGGACCTTCTACGGCGCGGTCGGCTTTGCCGCACGCTCGGGGCTGGAGTTTGTGACAATCTATCTGGGACCGACGCTGATCATGATCGGCTGGTGGTGGACCCTGCGCAAGATGGTGCGGGTGGGGCGCAGTCAGCGCATCACCTCGATCGCTGATCTCATTTCCTCACGCTATGGCAAATCCAACCTGCTTGCGGTGATCGTGACGGTGCTGGCCGTGATCGGCACCACGCCTTATATCGCGCTGCAATTGCAATCGGTGACACTGTCCTTCGCCGCCTTTGCCGAAACTGATCCCACGGCCACGACCCTGCCTGACATGCAATCGACGGCGCTTTGGGTGGCGGGAGGGCTGGCGCTCTTCACCATTCTCTTCGGCACCCGCAATCTTGATGCGAATGAGCGCCATCATGGCGTGGTCATGGCCATCGCGCTAGAAGCGGTGGTCAAGCTCTTTGCCCTGCTGGCCGTCGGGATATTCGTGGTCTGGGGGCTGTCGGGCGGGGTGGCGGCAACGCTTGATCGGATCGACGCCTCGGCCATTGCACGGTTCGAGGTCTCGGGCAGTCGCTGGATTGGCCTGACCATGCTATCGGCGGCGGCATTTCTGTGCCTGCCGCGCATGTTTCAGGTGATGGTGGTCGAGAACGAGGACGAAGACCATTTGCGCACCGCAGCCTGGGCCTTCCCGACCTACCTCATGCTGATGAGCCTGTTTGTCGTCCCCATCGCGGCGGTGGGGCTGGAATTGATGCCAACAGGCGCAAATCCCGATCTTTTCGTGCTGACCCTGCCCTTGATGGACGGGCGCGACGGGCTGGCGATCCTGTCGTTTCTGGGTGGGTTTTCCAGCGCCACCTCGATGGTCATCGTCGCGGCCATCGCGCTCTCGACCATGGTGTCGAACCATGTGGTGATGCCGCTCTGGCTGCATTTTTCGGGAAGTGCGGCGATGGTATCGGGGGATGTGCGGCATGTGGCGCTCCTCGCGCGACGGCTCAGCATCGCAGGGGTCGTGCTCTTGGGTTATGTCTATTTCCGACTGTCCGGGGGCGGCACGGCCTTGGCAGCGATTGGCTTGATCGCCTTTGCAGGCGTGGCGCAGTTCATGCCCGCGCTGATGGGCGGGCTTTTCTGGCGGGGGGCCACACGCACGGGGGCCTTGGCGGGGCTTTGTGTCGGGGCTGCGGTCTGGATCTACTGCCTCTTTCTGCCCAGCTTTGGCCCCTCTGTGGTGCTGCCGCAGGTGGTGTTTGACGAGGGGCTCTTTGGTCTGAGCTGGCTGCGGCCCCGCGCACTCTTTGGCTCCGAGGGGATGGACCCGGTGGTGCATGCGGTGCTGTGGTCGATGCTGCTCAACACCGCCGCCTTCATTCTTGGCTCACTCCTCAGCTTTCCACAGCCGGTAGAACGGTTGCAGGGCGCGCAATTCGTCAATGTGTTCGATCATTCCGGCACGCCCGGCGGCTGGACCGGCGGCATGGCGCAGAGCGAGGATCTGTTGATCATGGCACAGCGCATCATGGGCGCGACCGAGGCGCAGGCGCTCTTTGCCGAGGCTGCCAGGCGGCAGGGGCTGGCGGGCTATCTGCCCGAACCCAGCCCCGCGTTTCTGCAAGAACTGGAGCGTGAATTTTCAGGCTCGGTTGGGGCCGCCACGGCGCATGCAATGATCAGCCAGATCGTCGGCGGCACGGCGGTTTCGGTCGAGGATCTGATGGCCGTGGCCGATGAGACCGCGCAGATCATGGAATATTCCAGCCAACTCGAGGCAAAGTCTCAGGAACTGGCGCGCACCGCGCGGCAACTCCGGCAGGCCAATGAAAAGCTGACGCAGCTTTCGGTGCAAAAGGACGGGTTCCTGAGCCAGATCAGCCATGAGTTGCGCACGCCCATGACCTCGATCCGCGCCTTTTCTGAAATCCTCCGCGACACCGGCGATCTGACGCCCGAGGAGCAGAACAAATATGCTTCGGTGATCCATGACGAGGCGGTGCGTTTGACCCGCCTCTTGGATGATCTTCTGGATCTCAGCGTGCTGGAGAACGGACAGGTCGTGCTGCATGTGCAGACCGGATCGCTGGCCGACCTTCTGGACCGAGCGGAACGCGCGGCGGGGGTGCAGGGCGGCACGCTCCGGGTGGTGCGCGACCGGATGGCCGAGGCGGTGGAATTGACCACGGATATGGACCGGCTGGCGCAGGTGTTTATCAATCTGATCGCCAATGCACGCAAGTATTGTGATGGGAACCCGCCGGTGCTCACCATTCGGACTGCCGTGGTGGACGGGCAGTTGGTGATCGACTTTACCGACAACGGATCGGGCATCGCGCCTGCGCAACAGGCAGTGATATTTGAGAAATTCTCGCGCGTTGGCCAACACAAGGCCGGCGGCGCGGGTCTTGGGCTTGCGATCTGCCGCGAGATCATGGCGCGGCTGGGCGGCTCTGTCAGCTATTTGCCGGGGCAAAAAGGGGCGGCATTTCGTGTGGCCCTGCCCCTGACGGCACACATGGCCGCGCAATAGGGCTTCGCGATTTTCTCACGGGCCTAAAGGAAATCGTAACCAAGCCTGCCTAGGCTCAACCCTGGAGCTTCAGAAAGGGGCAATGGCGCAGGGTATGGGATCGCAGGATCACAGTTCGGTCATTCAGCGGATGGCACAGGCCGCGCGGGTCGGGTTCGACAGCCACCAGATGTCGCCGGCCAAGGCGTTGCGACTGGCCTTGGCGCGCGCGGCGGCGGCGCTCTTCGATCTTGGGCTGACGGTGGCCACGGTGGAACAGATGCGCGTGCCCCTCTCCGAGGTGGGCCGCATCCTGGACGATGACGGGCTTTTGGTGCTGTTGGAAGGGGCCAGCGGCGCGCGCGGCGCACTCTGTCTCGATCCACAGCTTCTTGCCGGACTGATCGAGGTGCAGACCACAGGCGCCGTGCGCCCCGGCGTGGCGCGCCCGCGCGTGGCCACGCGAACAGATGCTGCGATGGTCGCGCCCCTGATCGACGCGGTCATGGCCGAGTTTGACATCCAGTTGGCCGAGGACCCCGCGACACCACCACCGCGCTGCTTCGCCTTTGGTGATCTGGTCGAGGATACGCGCGGTCTGTCGCTCTTGCTGGTGGCGCCGGATTTCGATCTGTTGCGCTTGACCGTCGATCTGGGACCGGGGGCCAAGACCGGGCGACTTGACCTGCTCTTGCCCCTGATGCCAGCCCCCGTGCGCACCGCGTCCGGGAAGGCTACGCGTGCGAAGATGGAAGGCCCTGCACATCTCGAACAGGTCGTGAGCCAAGCGCCGGTCGTGCTTGACGCGGTCATGGCCCGGCTGCGCCTGCCTTTGCGCGATGTTCTAGCGTTCAAACCCGGCGATCTGCTACCCATCCCGCGCGACGCGCTGGGCGACACGCAACTTGTCGGCACGCGGGGGCATATCGTGGCTGTCGCACAGCTTGGGCAAATGAACGGCGCGCGCGCGCTGCGCCTGATCTCGGGCGGGGCCACCCCGCTGCCGGAACCGTCCGATACAGAACCCAAGACAGAATCCGTCGTTACCGCTGCCCCGCCAGAACTTCGCAAAGGCACCGATCTTGTCGCCCTTGCCAGTCCCGATCAGACCCGAGAACCGGCATGATCTGGCGCCTTGACGTCGATCCGTACCCGGCTTGACCTGCATCAATTACCAAGACAGGACAATTTGGTAGGGTAAGCGAAATGAAGGAGGCGTCGGATGTTGGAGATAGAACGGTATCGGTTGGCGTTGATGGCACGGCTGGGCGAATTGGACAAACGGCTGCATACCATTGAGGGAGAACTCGATTCGGCCAAATCCAAGGATTGGGACGATGCCGCTATCGAGCGCGAAGGCGACGAGGTGCTGGAAAACCTGGGACAGCACGGCCAGGAAGAAGTAGCACGAATCCGCGCGGCGCTCGACCGCATCCGCAAGGGCACATTTGGTATCTGCGCCCGCTGCGAAGAACCGATTTCCGCCGAACGGCTGGATATTCTGCCAGAAACGCCGCTCTGTCGAACCTGTGCCGCACAGGTTTCCTGATCAGGTCACAGTGCTGTTACAGCCTCCATGTAGCGTGACGCACCACGAGGCGAAACGTGCTAAAGTTGAAATGCCACCAGGGAGGACGACCATGACCAACACGCGCACCGAGCTTGACCGTCTTGTGAATCAGATCGGACAGGCCAGCCCCGACACCCGCCACAACCTGGAGCCACTGTTGCGCCGGATGATCGAACGGTTGCACGAAGAAGGAATGGCGGTGCCAGACCGGACCAAGAACCTGCACGAGTTGCTGCTTTGCGAGGCCATTGAGGCACAGTTCGACAACATGCCGGTCTGAAACCACTGGTTTTGCCTTCCCACGCTTGCACACAGGGAAATTCCCCTTAGAACTCGTGCACAGAAGCGTTTGGCAGGCGGGACG
>JBLRXE010000060.1:0-9975 GCA_047920895.1 Roseovarius sp. | reverse complement strand
CACGTGCGACCAACAGATCGCGCTCGTCGGAAAACGCAACTCACAGCCAGAAAAGCGGGCCTCATGAATTATCCGGGTTAGGTATTCATGGAACGTCGATCGTTGCAAGGCTACCCTCTCTTGACCAAGTCCCAAGGATGGGACAGAGGATCACTCCCATGATACCCTTGGACAGATTGCAACAGATCGTGGAACGCTTTGACTTTGTCGAGGCGCAGATGATGCAGGGCGGTGGCGATATTGCCCGTCTTGGCCGCGAGTATTCCGAATTGCGCCCCGTGGTTGAAGAGATTCGCGCCTATCGGCAGGCGCTGGACGATCTGGAGGGCGCGCGGGCGATGCTGGACGATCCCGAGATGCGCGATCTGGCGCGCGAGGAGGTGGCGGCGCTTGAGGCGCGGTTGCCGGAGATGGAGGCGACGCTGCAACTGGCGCTTTTGCCGCGCGACGAGGCGGATGCGCGGCCTGCCATCCTTGAAATCCGGCCCGGCACGGGGGGCGAGGAGGCGGCGCTCTTTGCGGCGGACCTGATGCGCATGTATCAGCGCTATACGGAGGCGCGCGGCTGGTCGTTCGAGGTGATCGAGGAACAGCAGAGCGAATTGGGCGGTATCCGCGAATTGGTGGCGCGGATCGGCGGCGAGGGGGTCTTTGCCCGGCTCAAATACGAATCGGGGGTTCACCGGGTGCAGCGCGTGCCCGAGACCGAAAGCGGCGGGCGTATCCACACCTCTGCCGCCACGGTGGCGGTGCTGCCCGAGGCGGAGGATGTGGATATCCAGATCAACACCAATGACCTGCGGATCGACACGATGCGCTCGTCGGGTGCCGGCGGGCAGCATGTCAACACCACTGATTCGGCGGTCAGAATCACGCATTTGCCTACGGGCATTGTGGTCACGAGTTCCGAGAAATCGCAGCATCGCAACCGCGAGATTGCCATGCAGGTGCTCAAAACCCGGCTCTATGATCTGGAGCGCAACCGCGTGGACAGTGAACGCAGCGCCCATCGCGCGGCGCAGGTCGGCACTGGCGACCGCTCTGAGCGGATTCGCACCTATAATTTCCCCCAAGGCCGGATGACCGATCACCGGATCAACCTGACGCTCTATAAATTGGAGCAGGTGTTGGGCGGTGATCTCGATGAGGTCATTGACGCGCTGACGGCGGATGCGCAGGCCACCTTGCTGGCCGAGATGTCGTGACCCTGCGCGAGGCCTTGCTGGAGGCTGCGCGGCGGCTGGAGGCGGCGGGCATCGAGGGGGCTGCGGGGGATGCCCGCGCGCTCTTGGCCGAGGTTGTGGGCATCGCGCGCGACCGGCTGACGCTGCATCTGGGTGAGGATCTGGAGCCGGGGGCGGCTGTGCGGTTCGAGGCGATGATCGCGCGGCGGGTGGCGCGGGAGCCTGTGGCCAAGATCCTCGGGCGGCGGGTGTTCTGGGGGCGGGAGTTCGAGGTGACGGCGGATGTTCTTGATCCGCGCCCCGAGACGGAATGTCTGATCGCCGAGGCGTTGGCGGGGCCCAAGCCCTTGACTTTGCTAGATCTTGGCACGGGGAGCGGTATTTTGGTGGTGACGCTCTTGGCGGAATGGCCCGAGGTGCAGGGCGTGGCCACGGATCTCTCTGACGCGGCGCTTGCGGTGGCGGCGCGCAATGCCGCGCGGGCGGGGGTGGCGGCGCGGTTGGTGTTGTCCCGGGCGGATTGGTTTGCAGGGGTTACGGGTGTCTTTGATCTGATCGTGTCGAACCCGCCCTATATCGGGCTTGACGAAATGGCGGGGCTGATGCCCGAGGTGCGGGATCATGATCCGCGCATGGCGCTGACCGATGAGGGCGACGGGCTGGCGGCTTATCGCGCGATTGCGGGCGGGGCGGGCGCGCATCTGACTCCGGGTGGGCGGATCATGGTGGAAATCGGCTGGAAACAGGGGGCGGCGGTGGCCGATAACCTGCGCGCGGCGGGATTCGAGGCAGTGGCGGTGCTGCCTGATCTCGAGGGGCGCGACCGGGTGGTGTGCGGGGTCTGGCCGGGCGGTTCACGCGAAATTGCGCCATAATTTGCGAGAATCGCGGAAATCGTCCGCTTTGCTCTTGTGTGGCCGGGCGCTGCGTGCTTATTGGGGAGCAGTCACGACGGAGGATGCCTTATCGGGCGGTCCCGCTTGACACCAAGCCAGAACATGTCCGATCCGGTTTCATTCGGCGCAAGGGGCGCCAGTCGGGTCAAGCGAACATTTTGAGCATCAGGGCTGGACAGCACCATATGAGATCATCGAAGTCACGTCAGCGGAACAAGCCGAACCGCAACCGCACCGTCGGGAATGTCGTCAACCGCGTGTTTGACAGTTCCGGTCCCGAGGGCAAGGTGCGCGGCACGCCACAGCAGATCATCGAGAAATACAGCCAGTTGGCGCGCGATGCGCAATTGGCCGGCGACCGGGTGGCGACCGAGAATTTCCAGCAGCATGCGGAGCATTATCTGCGTCTGCTGAGCGAGGCGCAGAAGGAACAGGATGCGCGCCGCGAGGAGCAGGAGCGGTTCAACCGAGACCGTCAGCAGGATCGCGACCGGACCGAGCGTCCGGGCGGACGTGAGGGTGATGAGAGTGAGCGCGCCCTGTCGCAGGACCCCGCCGGGCAGGTGCAGCCCGATGTCATCGGCGATTTTGATGAGCGCGAAAGCGGGCTGGTCGAGACCCCCGAGAGCAAGCCGGAGCTGTCGCGCCGACGGGCCCCCGAGCGCGGGCCGCGACGCGGGGCGTCCGAGGCGCCTGCGGTTGCGGAGACCGCAGAACCAGGCGCCGAGCCAAGCGCGGCCAAGCGCCCGCGTAAGCCGCGTGCCAAACGCGTGCCCAAGGCCGAGGGCAATGGTGGGACTGGCGGCGAGACTGGCGGCGAGGCGGCGACCAAGGCGGCCGAGTGAACCGGTTTACCGATCGGGCGGCGTCTTGTGGTCCGGGTTGATTTGAGTATTTGAAGAACGATGAAAGAGGGGGCTTGCCGGTGGCGGGCCCCCTTGCATGACACCGGAGAGAGCCCCCCATGCCGAGCGACCGTCCCCAGCCTGCCTTTGTGCTCGTGCGTCCGCAGATGGGCGAGAATATCGGGGCGGCGGCGCGGGCGATGTGGAATTTCGGTCTGGATCGGATGCGGATCGTGGCGCCGCGCGATGGCTGGCCCAATGAGCGCGCCGTGGCGATGGCGAGCGGGGCGGGGCGGCTCTTGGATGAGGCGCTCTTGGTCGAGAGCACGGCGGATGCGGTGGCGGATTGCTCTTTTGTGTTGGCCACGACGGCGCGGGCGCGGGGGCTGACCAAGCCGGTCCTGAGCCCCGAGCGCGCCATGGTTCTGGCGGCGGAGAAGATCGCGGCGGGCGAGAAGGTTGCGGTGCTCTTTGGTCCCGAGCGCGCGGGGCTGGAAAATGACGACATCGCCCGCGCCAATGCGATCATCAATGTGCCGGTCAACCCGGCGTTTGCCAGTCTCAATCTGGGGCAATGCGTGTTGCTCACCGCCTATGAATGGCAGCGCGCGGCGGGGCAGGTTGTGCCTGAGCGGGTTGATCTGGCCAGGAGCGACTGGGCCGCGCAGGTCGAGGTCGAGGCGCTGGCGGCGCATTACGAGGAACGGCTGGAGGAGGCCGGGTTTTTCTTTCCCGCGCACAAGGCCGACAGCATGAAGACCAACCTGCGCAACATGTGGAGCCGGATGCCGATGACGCGCGCCGATGTGCAGATCTTGCATGGGGTGATGCGGCAGATGGTCCGCTGGAAGGCGCGCGGTTGAAGCGGGTGGGGACGCGCCCTAGTGTTGCCGGGTGCTAGGAACAAGAGGCTGAGGCATGAGCGGAAAACGCAGCATTTTCGAAGATGTGGGACAGGCGGGGGCCGTGAAGCCCGTGCCGCAAGGCGGCATGATCGACGCGGGCCGCCGGGGCGCGCGGGGGGCGATCCGGGTCTGGCTCATGGTCCTTTTTGCGCTGGTCGTGGTGATGATCGCGGTGGGCGGTCTCACGCGCCTTACCGACAGTGGCCTCAGCATCACCGAATGGAAGCCGGTGACGGGGGCGCTGCCGCCGATGTCTGAGGCGCATTGGATGGAGGAATTCGACAAATACCGGGCCATTCCGCAATATGAGTTGGTCAACAAGGGTATGACCCTTGCCGAATTCCAAGTCATCTATTGGTGGGAATGGGGGCACCGGCAATTGGGCCGGGTGATCGGTCTGGTCTGGGCCTTGGGCTTTTTCGGGTTTTTGCTGGCGCGGCAGATCCCGAACGGGTGGACCGGGCGGCTGTTGGCTCTGGGGGTGCTGGGGGGCGCGCAGGGGGCGATTGGCTGGTGGATGGTGTCCTCTGGTCTGAGCGGCGAGAGGGTGGCGGTGGCCTCTTACCGGCTGGCGACGCATCTGGGGCTGGCCTTTGTCATTCTGGGGGTGATCGCGTGGTTGGTTTTCCTGTTGGGGCGCGAGGAGCGCGAGTTGATGCAGGCGCGGCGGGGGCGCGAGGCCAAGCTCTATAGCCTCTCGACGGGGCTCATGCATTTTGCGTTTCTGCAAATCCTGCTGGGGGCCTTGGTGGCGGGGATTGATGCGGGACGCAGCTATACCGATTGGCCACTGATGGCGGGGGGATTTCTGCCGCCCGACATGATGGACTTGCAGCCCCTGTGGCGGAACCTCTTCGAGAACCCCGGCACGGTGCAGTTCATTCACCGGATGAGCGGCTATCTCTTGCTGGTCTTTGCCGTGGTGGTTTGGCTGCGCGGGCGCAAGAGCGCGCATGAGCGCACGCGGGGGGCGTTTACCGCGGCCTTTGCGATGCTGCTGTTGCAGATCGTTCTGGGCATCATGACGGTGCTCTATATCGCGCCCTGGCAGTTGGCGATCGCGCATCAATTCGTAGCGGTGATCCTTTGGGTGTTGATCCTGCGGGCGCGGTTCCTGAGCCAGTATCCGCGCGTCACATCCATTCGGGGGACCTGAGCATGAGCGCCTACGACGATCTGATGGCGCGCGAGCGCGAGACGCAGGCGCTGGCGAAGGTGGCCGGGCGGCTGGGCTGGGATCAGGAAACCATGATGCCGCGCGGGGCCGCCGATCAGCGGGCCGAGGAATCGGGCGCGGTGCAGGCGGTGCTGCATGCGCGGCGGGTGGACCCGGCGCGGGGCGATGCGCTGGCATTGGCCGAGGCGGAGGCAAGCGCGCCTGTGGCGCGGGCGCAGTTGCGCCATATCCGGCGCGATTATGCGCGGGCAGTCAAGGTGCCGGGGGATCTGGCGGTGGCGCTGGCGCGCCTCACAAGCCGGGCGCAGGGGCAATGGGCCGAGGCGCGGGCGGCGGATGACTATGCCGCCTTTGCGCCGGTGCTGGCCGAGGTGGTGCGGCTCAAGCGCGAGGAAGCGGCGGCGCTGGCGGCGGGCGGCGCGCTCTATGATGCGCTGCTTGAGGATTACGAGCCGGGCATGGGGGCGGCACAGCTCGATGCGATGTTTGCCGAGATGCGGCCCCGCTTGGTGGCGCTGCGTGCGGCGGCGCTGGAGGTGGCGTGGCCCAAGCTGGAGGGCACATTCGACCGTGCCGCACAACTGGCGCTGTCGCAAGAACTGGCGCAGGTGTTTGGCTATGACCTGAGCCGGGGGCGGCTGGATCTGGCGGTGCATCCGTTCAGTTCCGGCAGCGGCGACGATGTTCGGATCACCACGCGGGTGAATGAGGCGGACCCGTTCAACTGTTTCTATTCCACCATCCACGAGGTTGGGCATGCTTGCTATGAGCAAGGGATCGACGCGGCCTATCGCCTGACGCCCTTGGGGCAGGGGGTGTCGATGGGGGTGCATGAGAGCCAGAGCCGGATTTACGAGAACCAGTTGGGGCGGAGCCGGGCGTTTTGTGGCTGGCTCTATGGGCGGATGCGGGATGGGTTTGGCGATTTTGGCATTGCCGATGAAGAAACATTCTATCGCACCGTGAACCGGGTGCATCGCGGCCATATCCGGACAGAGGCCGATGAACTGCAATACAACCTTCATGTGATGCTGCGCTATGATCTGGAGCGGGCCTTGATCGCGGGGGATCTGGGCGTGGCCGATCTTGAGGTCGCGTGGAACGACCGCTTTGCCGCCGATTTCGGCTATGCGGTGGATCGCGCGTCCAATGGCGTCTTGCAGGATGTGCATTGGTCGGTGGGGCTATTTGGCTATTTCCCGACCTATAGTCTGGGCAATCTCTATGCCGGCTGTCTCTTTGAGGCGCTGCAAGGGGCGGTGCCGGAGTTGGAGGCGCAGTTGGCGCGCGGGGATTTGGGCCAGGCGACGGCATGGTTGCGCGCGGCTGTGCAGCGTCACGGCGGGCTATTCGAGCCGGCGGAGGTGATCGCGCGGGCCTGTGGCGCGGAGCCTCAAGCGGGGCCGCTCTTGGCGTATCTGGAGCGTAAGTTCGGCGCGCTGGCAGGCTGACCGCTTACTGATTGACGGTCGCGTCGGGGTGATCCTCGATCTGTTCGATCCACTGTCCCAGGACCACCCGCAAGAGGGTCACATCGCGGGTCTCGATCGCCTCGGAGAGGGATTTGAGCGCCTTGGCGAGTTCGATTTCCGACAGGTGCCCCTCTTGGGCGCGCAGGATCTTGGGGTGCGGTGTGGTCAGCATGTCGGAGCCGATCAACAGTTCTTCGTAGAGCTTTTCGCCGGGGCGCAGGCCGGTGATCCGAATTTCGATGTCGCCATCGGGGTTGTGCGCATCGCGCACGCTCAGGCCTGAGCCTTCGATCATCTTGCGCGCCACGTCGCGCACAGCGACGGGTTTGCCCATGTCGAGCACGAAAACATCGCCGCCGCGCGCGAAGGACCCCGCCAAGAGCACAAGGCGCGCGGCCTCGGGGATGGTCATGAAATAGCGGGTGACATCGGTATGGGTGAGCGTGACGGGCCCGCCGCGCGCGATCTGTTCGGCAAAGAGCGGGATGACCGAGCCGGACGACCCCAGGACATTGCCGAAACGCACCATCGAAAAGCGCGTGGTCTTGCTGCGGGTGGCGAGGTCCTGCACGATCATTTCGGCAAAGCGTTTGGAGGCGCCCATCACGCTGACGGGGCGCACGGCCTTGTCGGTGGAGACAAGGATGAAGCGTTCGACGCCAGCGTCCCGCGCCGCCTGTGCCACGGTGCGCGTGCCGATGACATTGTTGCGCATTCCCTCGATGGCGTTCGATTCCACCATCGGCACATGCTTGTAGGCGGCGGCGTGCAGCACGATCTCCACCTTGCGCGAGCGCATCAGCACGTTGACCAGGGATTTTTCGCAGACCGAGCCGAGGACGGGGGAAATCCGCATCGTGGGGGCGAGGCTGCGCAATTCGCGGTCGATCTCGAACAGGGCGTGTTCGGCGTGATCGAGCAGGATCAGGTGGCCGGGGTCATAGGCGATGAGTTGGCGGCAGAGTTCCGAGCCGATCGAGCCACCCGCGCCGGTGACAAGGATGCAGCGCCCCCGGTAGCTGTCGCGCGAGCCGGGCAGCTTGTCCTCGAGCCCGTCGCGCCCCAGAAGGTCGTTGAGATCGACCGGGCGGCTCTGATAGAGGCTGTGGGCATCGTTGGAAATCAGATCGGCAAAGGAGGGCAGGGCGTGCACCTCGACGCCCTGTTCTGCGATCCGCCGCGTGAGCAGGGTGCGTTTGGCGGGCGCGGCGCTGGGCATGGCGAGGATGACGCGCTGGATGTCGTGGCGTTTGACCAGATCGGGCAGGTCTTCGGATTTGAATACCTTGAGCCCTGCGATGGTCAGCGATTGCAGCCGCGGTTCGTCATCGACAAAGGCCATCGGCAACACGGTGTCGTCGGTCGCCAGCGCCGTGGCCAATTGCTGGCCGGTCTGGCCCGCACCGTAGATCAGCACCCGCAGACGGCGATTGCCGTTGCGGTAAATCCGCAGCAGGGCGATGCGCAGCACCAACCGCGAGGTCACGGAGAGGATGAGGAACATCATGCCGCAGACGATATAGACCGTGGCAGGAACCACAGCGCCGATCGCAAGGGCGGAAAAAGCCATGCCGCTGGTGGTGATGGCCAGCGCCACCCACCCCGAGCTTAGCATGCCCTGCATTTCGTAGGATTTCAGCTTGACCTTGTGCAGCCCGAAATAGGTGGCGAGCACCGCCGCGATGACCATCATCACCAGGAGGTCGTTCGAGGCGGCCCAGAGATTGGCCTTGATGGCCGATGGCCCCAGAACGAGCGCGACCGACAGGATATAGGACCCCACGACAATCACCATGTCGAGCGTCAGGAAAAACGCCTGTTTCTGGCCCTGTTTCAGCGAGGTGACGGTGTTGTAGAGCAAGGCATGAATCCCGGATATCACAGGCGTTGAAATCAAATTTGTTGTAAGCAATCTCAGGTAGTTTAGGAATGTCGATTAACAGTGATGTGAACGGACTTCATTCATTTATCGGCAAATTCTGGCCGATATGTTCATAATCCGCGCAAAGATGGCGGACTGCCACCGCGCTCAGCCACGGCCAACCCGATAGGTCGGGCGCCGGGAAAAGACACGAATCACAGTCTGGCAGATGAGGCGCATGTCGTAGCACAGGCTCTGATGGCGTGCCCAGATCATGTCGAGCCGCGCCTTGCGGGGGATGCAGCGGGTGACATAGGTTTTCTCGCCGCTTTCGGCGCAGGTGCAGGCCGAGAGCAGCCTTTCCTCGGTGCGGTGATAGATGAGGGTGGCCAGTCCTGTGACGCCGGGGCATTTTTCGAGCACGCGGGCGTAGATTTCGGGGCAGTTCTCGACATAGCAGCGCAGTGGCGGGCGGGGGCCGACAAAGCTCATGTCGCCGCGCAGCACGTTGAGCAATTGGGGCAGTTCGTCGAGCCGGGTGGCCCGCAGGCGGCGGCCCAGTGGGGTGATGCGATGCCGTTTGTAACCGGTCGAGACGCCTGCGTCGTTCTCGGCCACGCGCATGGTGCGGAATTTCCACAGGCAGAACGGGGTGTCGGGGGTTTTCATCCGTTCGGACAGGTAGAACACGGGCCGCCCGTCAAGAAGTGCGATCAACAGGGCGATCACGAGCATGACGGGCAACAGAACCATGATGAGCAGGAGTGAGAATCCCACGTCGAACGCCCTTTTGGCTGGGGTCATGGTGCCGTCTCCAGGCTGTGCCAGTCGTCGATCATCTGCTGTGCTGTTCGTCCCTGATACAGAAAGGGAAGCAGACCGGCAAGACATGCGCCGTCAAGAGTGACGGCCTGCACCGCATTTTTCGGGGCGTTCTGCCAGATCAGGGGGCGCCCGGCGGCGCGCACGAGGCTCTCCATTGTCACGGGAGCGGGGGCGGTCACATTGAGCAGTGGCGGCAGCCGGTCGGGGGGCAGGTCCGAGAGCGCGCGCAGCACGCGCGCGAGATCGCCGGGGGCTATATAGCTGCGCAGCGGGCCGCTGCCATCGGCAAAGCGGTCGATCCGCACCGGGCCGCTGCGCGCGCGCAGCGCCGGGGCGAGGCTGTCGGCGCCCACGACATTGGCCAGCCGCAGGCAGCAATGGCGCGTCGCACTTGGGGGCAGGGCGCGCACCGCCGCCTCCATCGCCAGTTTGGACCGGCCATAGGCGTTGGCAGGGTGGGTCGGGGCATTCTCTGTCAGGGCCGTGCCGGGGCCATAGACCGCGGCGGAGGAGAGATGCAGCATGCGCCGCGCGCCGCAGGCCCGCGCCAGTGCCGCGCCGTGAGGCACGAGCGCGACATTGGCGTCGAGTTCCTCGGGCGCGCCGGCCACCTGCCCCCAGAGGGCAATGACCGTATCGCAGCGGGGCAGCGCGTCGGGCAGCGCCGCGCCGGGCGCCCACAGGATATCCGCCGGTTCCCGGCGCGCCAGCCAAACGGCACGCGGCCCTGCCGGATCGCGCCAGGCGGCGCGCAAGAGCGTGCCGATCCGGCCCGAGGCTCCGGTGATCAGTATTGTCGGGTCATGGCAC
>JBLRXE010000059.1:9722-9989 GCA_047920895.1 Roseovarius sp. | reverse complement strand
CGACGGCGTGCTCGACACCGACACCGCCGAAATCGGCAGCCTGCTGCAACCCGGCGCGCTCTGCGCCACTGTGCTCCAACTCGACCCGATCAAGATGGTGGGGTTCGTGTCGGAAATGCAGGTCGCCCGCGTCGCCATTGGGGCCACCGCAAACATCCGGATGGCCTCGGGCCGGATGGTCGAGGGGCGCGTGAGCTTCGTTGCGCGCTCCGCTGACAACACCACCCGCACCTTCCGGATCGAAGTCACCCTGCCCAATCCGAACCT
>JBLRXE010000059.1:0-9712 GCA_047920895.1 Roseovarius sp. | reverse complement strand
GGCATGATAATCAGCCCGTCGATATAATCCTGCCGGGCGATGATATCGATGACGGTTGCGTAGGCCAGGTGCCCTTTAATGGCGATCATATCCACCGGGTTGGTGGGGTTGGGTGCAAACGCGCGCATCTGCTGCCACAGTCGGCGCTCACACTCGATGATGGGGGGGCCTTGGGCCTGCGCATCGTGGACGCCGGGCGCCGCGCGCAATTCGTGCCCGTCGATCTCTTGCGTGACACCCCCGCCGGAGTCTGGGTCACAGGCCTGCCCGATATGGCCGATGTGATCGTGATCGGTCAGGACTATGTGACGGATGGCGTGCCGGTCATGCCTGTCTATCAGGAATTGGGCCAATGACCGGCATCGTCGATTGGGCCGCCGCCCACGCGCGGATGGTGCTGGCCTTCATCGTGCTGTCTGTCCTTGCCGGCACCATGGCCTATGTCGGCCTGCCCAAAGAAGGCGAACCTGACATCGAAATTCCCGCGATCTTCATCTCGGTGCCCTTTCCCGGCATTTCCGCCGAGGATAGCGAGAAACTTCTCGTCAAGGTGATGGAAACCGAGTTGAGCGATCTTGACGGGCTCAAGAAGATGACCAGCACCGCCGCCGAGAATTACGGCGGCGTGGCGCTCGAATTCGAATTCGGCTGGGACAAGACCAAGACCCTCGCCGATGTGCGTGACGCGATGGACACGGCCGAGGCCGACTTTCCCGAAGGCGCAGAGAAATACACCCTGAACGAGGTGAATTTCAGCGAATTCCCGATCATCATCGTCAATCTATCCGGCCCGGTGCCGGAACGCACCATGTCGCGGCTGGCCAATGACCTGCAAGACACGCTCGAAGGGCTGGAGCCGGTGCTCGAGGCCGGGATCGCGGGCAATCGCGAAGAGATGCTCGAGGTCATCATCGACCCGCTGCGCCTTGAGGCCTATAACGTCACGGCGCTGGATCTCATCAACGTGGTGCGCAACAACAACCAGCTGATCGCCGCCGGTGAAGTGGATACCGCACAAGGCACCTTTGCGGTCAAAATCCCCTCGTCCTTTTCCGACACCAGCGACTTCTACAACCTCCCGGTCAAGACCAACGGCGACCGCATCGTGCGCTTGGGCGATCTGGCGACCATAAAGCTCACCTTCGAGGACCGCCTTGGCACCGCGCGATTCAACGGCGAGACGACTGTCGCGCTTCAGGTGGTCAAGCGCAAAGGCTTCAACATCATTGAAACCGCGGATCTGGTGCGCGTGGCCGTGGCAGAGGCCCAAAAGACATGGCCCGCCGAATTGCAGGTCGCGGTCAGCGTCGGCACATCCAACGACCAATCCAGCACCGTCGCCTCCATGGTCAGCCAACTGGAAGGCTCGGTCCTGACCGCCATCGCATTGGTGATGATCGTCACGCTGGCGGCCTTGGGCATCCGGCCCGCGCTGCTGGTGGGCTTTGCAATCCCGACCTCCTTTCTCCTCTGCTTTGCGCTTCTCGCGATCATGGGGATTGCGGTCTCGAATATCGTGATGTTCGGCCTGATCCTTGCCGTGGGCATGCTGGTGGACGGCGCCATCGTCGTCGTGGAATATGCCGACAAGCGCATTGCTGCCGGCGAAGGTCCGATGCACGCCTATGTCGGCGCCGCCAAGCGGATGTTCTGGCCGGTGGTCAGCTCGACCGCGACCACGCTTTGCGCCTTTCTGCCGATGCTCTTCTGGCCGGGGATTCCGGGGCAGTTCATGGGCATGCTGCCCGTCACGCTGATTTTCGTGCTCTCCGCCTCGCTGCTTGTGGCACTCGTCTATCTGCCGGTGCTTGGCGGCGTCACCGGGCGGCTGGAACGCTGGTTCAACGCCCGCACCGCTCAGATCGCAGGCGGCTTCTGGGTCTGGCATGTGGTGCTCTTTCCGGTGGCAATCGGCGCGGCCCTTCTGGCCGGCCAGATCGTCCCCACCCTGCTCACCGAGGTGCGCGCACAATTCTCGGGCATGGACGGGACACAGATCCTCGGCTCGGTCGTGCCGGCCCTGGCCACGGTCTTTGGCCTCCTGCTCGGGGTCTCTCTGCTGGCGGCGGTGGGCC
Source organism: Roseovarius sp. (assembly GCA_047920895.1). Classification (GTDB taxonomy): domain Bacteria; phylum Pseudomonadota; class Alphaproteobacteria; order Rhodobacterales; family Rhodobacteraceae; genus Roseovarius. The sequence goes on along the minus strand of JBLRXE010000059.1, from coordinate 7,637 downwards.
TCTCGGGGGTTGTCACCACGCTCTTGGCCTTGCTGGCCATTCCGCACCGCTTTGGCACCCTCTTGCGCGCGGCGCGTCAGCGCGTTCTGCCGCCACGCCGGGAACGGGTGCGGGGCGGTTATCGACGCTCGGCCTTTGGCTGGCTGATCCAGGCGATTGCGGGCAATCCGGTGATGCCGCTGGTGACGTTCGGGGTGATTTTCGTGCTCGTGGGCTCTGTTCTGATGTTCTACGTCAACAACAACAACGGCACCGAATTCTTTGTCGATAGCGAGCCTGAGCGCGGCATCGTCTATGTGCGCGGGCGCGGCAATCTCTCGATTGATCAAAAAGACCACTTGGTCAAACAGGTCGAGGACATCATCCGCGCCCATCCCGGCATCCAGACGGCCTTTGCCTTTGCCGGGGATGGCGGACTGAATACAAACACCGGCGGCGCCCAACCGCCACGCGACACGATCGGCCAGATCCAGTTTGAAACCATCGCCTGGCAAGACCGCCCGCAGGCGCGGGAGACATGGTTCACCATCCCCCTGCTCGGCCTGCCGGTGTCACGCGACGTCGTGGCCGCCGAATTTGACGGCGACGCCGTGATTGCCGAACTGACCGCAGAGCTGGAACAGGTCCCCGGCATCAAATTCGAAGTCCTCGCCCAGTCCCGTGGCCCCGCCTCGGCCAAGCCGCTGCACCTGCGTCTCAAGAGCGATAATTGGGAGGGTCTCATCGCCTTTACAGAAACAGCCCGACAGAAATTCAATGAGACCGAGGGCCTGCATCAGATCGAGGACACCCTACCCCTGCCCGGCATCGACTGGCAGATCGACGTCGATGTCGAACAGGCCGGGCGTTTTGGTGCGGATGTCGCGACGGTCGGCGCCATGGTGCAACTCGTGACGCGCGGCATCCTGCTCGACACCATGCGCGTGGACAGCAGCGACGAGGAGATCGAGATCCGCGTCCGCCTGCCCGCCGAGGACCGCGTGCTCTCGACCCTCGACAGCCTCAAGGTGCGCACCGATGACGGGCTGGTGCCCCTGTCGAATTTCATCAGCCGCAAACCAGTCAAGCAACTGGCCCAGATCGACCGCGTCGATCAGACACGGTTCTTCGACATCAAGGCGGCGGTAGAGGACGGATTATTTCGTAAGGAATCGGCCCTGGATGTTACAGAACGTAAGGTTCCGATCACCGCAAACGAGCGCATCGCGCACCTGACAGACTGGCTCGACTCGGGCGTTCTGCCGCCCGGCATCAGCTATGAATGGACCGGCGACGCCGAGGATCAGGCCGAGTCCGGCGCGTTTCTGCAAAAGGCTTTCGCCGGGGCGCTTGGCCTGATGTTCATCATCCTCCTCGCGCAATTCAACAGCGTTTACAACGCGATACTGGTTCTTCTTGCGGTCGTGCTCTCGACCACGGGCGTGCTCATCGGCATGTTGGTGATGGATCAACCCTTTTCAATCATCATGACCGGCACCGGCATCGTGGCCCTCGCAGGGATCGTGGTGAACAACAACATTGTTTTGATTGACACTTATCAGGAATATGCCCGCTACATGCCCCGGATCGAGGCCATCACCCGCACCGCGCAGGATCGCATCCGCCCCGTGCTCTTGACCACGATCACCACCATGGCCGGGCTTGCGCCAATGATGTTTGGGCTCAGCCTCGACTTTATGAATGGCGGCTATGCCTTTGATAGTCCAACAGCTTTGTGGTGGAAACAGCTTGCGACAGCGGTGGTTTTCGGCCTCGGAATCGCAACCGTCCTGACGCTGGTTTTCACCCCCGCGATGCTGGCGTTGCGGGTGTGGCTGAGCACCTATGCGCTCTGGGGCGCGCGCCTCTTGGCCAAGCTCTCGATGGGTCGCTCCAGCCAGGCAGCCCAAGATTGGGTCCTCGCCCGCGCAGCACGCCGCCTTTCGAGCGCCGAAATCGTGTGGCCGGACGAAAGCAATAACCCGCCCGCGCCCATATCAGAGCCCGAAGCCACACGGGACGCTGCCCCCGAATCTCTGACGCAGGAAGAAGGTGCACCCCTCCGCGCCGCAGAGTGATTCGCACTGTTTTCTTTTGATCGACCTGATCCAACCCGAATTGGCGCAATTTTGCACAAGGCGCGCCCAAATCCGGAAACAAAACGCCCTCAAGGCACACTTCGTTTCCAAAAACGGGATTATCTACATGACCGACTTGAAATATGTCAAAAATCGGGCATAAGCGAGGTAAGAGTTTGAACTGATATTGAAACGGAGACGGATGATGTTTAATTGGTTCTGGAACAACTTCTATGGCGGCACAAGATTGAGCAGTGGCTCAACCTCTGCTTCTTCCGTGCCCGAAATGGACGCCGCAAGTGGCACGCTGGCCATCGCGATTGTCCTCGCGGCCCTTGTCCTTGCTTGGGAAATCAAACGCCGTCGCGCGCGAAACTGACCTCACCTGTCAGATCAGCGCCCAATCCCCCCTCCAAAGGGCGACGGCTGCGATAACAGCATTGGCAACAGCATGGGCGGCCATGGCATCAGCAAGCCGCCCATTGCGCATGTAAACAAACGAAAAGATGACACCGGCAAGCCCCGCCTCGATCCAGCGACCATGGACAAGGGCGAAAAGGCCCGCCGAGACCGCAATCGCGATGATCCTGCTCAGGACACTCCCCCGATCCAACCGCGCCTGAACATAACCCCGAAAAAACAACTCTTCAATCACGGGCACAAGCGCCACGGTGCCCAGAATGCGCAAACCTGCCCATAGGGCAAAGGCCCCCGCCCCAAGCGACAAGAGCGCCGCAGAGGGCGGTTCTGCTGGCGGGGCCGTCATGATCCACGCCACCCCGACCACAGCACCCGCAATCACCGACAGCCCCGAAGGCCACGCCAGATGGCGCAGCACCGTGCCCCGCACCCACCAGAGCGCGGCCAGCATCATGCCGACCTGCACCGGATAGGCCAAGGCGGGCTCGCTCCAGAACGCCTGCGCGATCAGGCCCGACAGGGCAAAGACGATAAAGGGCAGGATGCGACCGGCCACATCATCCTCAGCCAGCGGGGGTATGCTGCGCACCCGCGGCACCGCCGCCGCCTGAAGCGCATAGCCACTGCGCCCAACCACAACCAAAACCCCGATCGACAGGGCTGTGAACATCAACCAACCGGCAAAGCTGTGAAAGCCGTTGACCGCGAGTTCAGGCGAGATATGCACGCCGATCAGAATCAGCACCGTGATCCGCACCGCGTTGAACAGCCAACTGACCAAGAGCGCGAGAGGCCAGATCACAAGGCCAAAGCGGCGCAGGCGCAATTCGTCGCGAAACAGCACCCCGTAGAGGGCGAGAAAAGCCGTGATCAGCACCAGTCCCTCGATCCCCGAACAGCTCTCGGCCACCATGACCCGGAATTCCGGCGTGCCAATAACATAGGTCGCGGGGTCCACGATCACCTCTCCGGCAAAGAGGCGCAGCAAGAGAAAGACCGCGATAAAGGTCACATCGGTGATGGCCTGCACGCTCCAGAGCGGCCCCGCCAGAACCACCACCCCCGGCAGTGCCGCCGCAAAAGCCGCAATCGCCACAAGAGACAGGGTGCGCCCCTGCAACCACGCGATCCAGGCTATGGGACGCATGAGCCAGAGCACACCACCCAAGGCCGCCATCAGCGCGCCCAAGGCTGCGAGCGGAAACACACGCTGAAACTGCGCGTTCAGCGCCTCGGGCGCAATCAGCACGAGCGGCGCAAGCATGCAGAGCATGCCCACGCCATGCAGTCCCGCCCATCCCCAGCCCCCCGGCGCGTCCGCAGCAGCCGTGCCGAATTCCGCGCGCGCATCGGGGCGCGCCCAGAGATACATCCCGACAAGCGATCCCGCGCAGAGCAGCCAGAGCGCCACGAATCGCAGACCGCGACAGGCCGCCTCGATGCCGGTGGCGCGACATTCCAGATCGCTCAGCACCTGATAGCCCAGCACAAGCAGCGCCATCTCGGCAACAAAGAGTGCGCCAAGTGAGAGCGCCCGTCCATGCGGGGAAATTTTGCCGTTGTCCTTGCTCATCCGCCTCAAACTAACGCATCGGCACCGCCGCAATATGGCAAGCCTGCGGCGATTTGCGGGAAACCGTCACAGGCCAAGTTTGTCGCGCATGAAGGCCAGAGCTACCGACAACCCATCGGGCGCAATCCCATGACCGGTTCCCTTCATGATATGGGCATAGACATCCTGCCAACCCGCGCCCTGCAACGCCTCTGCCGCCTGCGGCAGCGATTGCACCGGCACCACCTCATCGGCATCACCATGCACCAGCAGCACGGGCGGGCGGCTCTGCACCTCATCCTCCAATGCTTCCGGCGACAGAAGCCGCCCGGAAAAGGCCACAACCCCGGCAAGCGCGTCCTCACGCCGGGGGGCCACATGCAGCGCCATCATCGTGCCTTGGGAAAAGCCGAAGAGCACCACCTGTTCGGGCAAGAGATCCTCATCCACCATGAGCGCATCGAGAAAGGCATTCAGGTCCGCCGTGGCCGCCATCAACCCGCGATGCGATTCCTCTTCACTCGATCCGTCGATCCACGGGATAGGGAACCATTGCAGCCCAAAGGGCATGCCCGGAATACTTTCCGGCGCATCGGGCGCAACAAAGAGCGTGTCGGGCAGGTGTTCCGCCAACGGGTCCGCCAGCCCCAGCAAATCCGCGCCATTGGCCCCGTATCCGTGCAGAAAGACCACGGCCGAGCGTATCTCGCCCGACTGCGGCGCCTTGCGGCCTGCTTGCAAAACCCGTGTCATCTGATCCCTTCCCTGTCCTTGGCAACCCGGTAATAGGCCCACAAGAGCCGCGCCGCTACAGAGCGCCAGGGCGACCAGTCCTCAGCCATCTGCCGCAGCGCCCGTTCCTTGGGCCGTTCCGGCAGGTCGTAGAGCAGGCGCACCGCCTCTTGCAAGGCCAGATCGCCGGGGGCAAAGACATCCGCCCGCCCCAGGCTGAACATCGCATAGATTTCCGCTGTCCAGACACCGATACCGGGCACTTGCGTAAGGGTCGCGATCACCGCCGGCGTGGGGGCATCACGCAGCGCGCCATAGTCGATCCCCGCCTCTGCAAGCGCGCGGGCATAGCGTGCCTTTTGTCGGCTGAGGCCCACGGCGCGCAGGTCATCATCCGTGACCGCAACAATGCGCGCAGGTTCGGTAAATCCCGCCTGTTCCAGCCGCGACCAGATCGCATTGGCCGAGGCCACGCTGACCTGCTGGCTGACAATCGCACTCAAAAGCTCGGCAAAACCGTCTGGATTGCGCCGCAGGGGCAGCGGCCCGGTCAGATCATAGGCATGGCGCAGGCGTGGACAGAGAGCGGCCAGATGCGCCGCACCTTCCTCCACATCCTCGGCACTTTCGATGATCCGCCCGGTCATAATGCGCGCACCCAATCCATTGCCGCCGCCACCGTCGCCACGCGCGGCGCATCAGGCTGCGGCGGGCGGGCGATCATCGCCACCGGCAGGCTCAAGGCCCGCGCCGCCGCCAGTTTGCTATCGGACGCAGCCCCGCCCGCATTCTTGACCACCAACCAATCCACACCAAGCCGGGTGAAAAGCGCAATCTCATCGTCCACAGAAAACGGCGGGCGACCCACGATATAGGTGCCATTTGTCATCGGAAAGGGCGCTTCGGGCGGATCGACCACGCGACAGATCAGCCGGCGCCCATCGAGATTGGCAAAGCGGGTCACGCCCTGCCGCCCCGTGGCGAGAAACACCGTCGCCCCCTCTGGGATATGCACGGCCGCCTCTTCCTCAGCGGCAATCGAGGTCCAGCGATCCCCCGGCCCCGGCCCCCATTCGGGGCGCAAGAGCTGACAATGGGGCAAGGCATTGGCGGCACAGAGCCGCGCCGTGCGCTCGGATATATGCACCGCGAAAGGATGCGTGGCATCGAGCACCGCCGTGATCCCCGCCTCGGCCAGATAGCGCAGGAAACCCGCCTCGCCGCCGAAGCCTCCGATCCGCATGGGCAATCCCATCGCGCGCGGTGCAGCCGTAGCCCCGGCAAGCGAGGCCACGGCCGCGCGCCCCTCGTCCGCCAGATGCCGCGCCACTTGCTGCGCCTCGGCTGTGCCCGCCAGCAGCAAGAGCGTCATGCCACCCCCGCCCGTGCGAGCACCGTGCCTGCCCGGTCAATCACGATCGTATCAACCGCAACCCCACCGGGCAGCATCGCCAGCACCTTCAGCCGGCTTTCCCGCGCCACCCAGTCAGCAAGGGCTTCCCCCGCGAAATCATGGGCTTGCAAGGCCGTGTTCATATATTTCAGATCCGGCATGGCAAGCACCTCCGCAAGGCCCGCGAAATCCACCTGACTGCGGCCCGAATGCAGATCGCGCGCGCCCTGTGCCAGCTTGATCATCTTGCCGATACCGCCCCCAACCGTCAGGCGCGGCAGCGGATGCCGGGCAAGATACTTGAGCATGCCGCCCACGAAATCCCCCATATCCAGCATCGCGTGATCGGGGAGATCATAGAGGCCCTGCACCACCTTTTCGCTCGTGGCCCCGGTGCAGCCTGCCACATGGGTCAATCCCGTCTCACGCGCCACGTCGATCCCGCGATGGATCGACGCGATCCACGCGGCACAGGAAAACGGGCGCACGATGCCTGTCGTGCCCAGAATCGACAGCCCGCCCTTGATGCCCAACCTCGGGTTCCAGGTCTTTTGCGCAAGAGCCGCCCCCCCCGGCACCGACACGGTGATCTCTATGTCGGGGCTTTCGGAGAGGCGTTCGGCCATGTCCAGGACGGTCTCTTGCATCATCTGGCGCGGCACCGGGTTGATCGCCGGTTCTCCCGGCGGGATCGGCAGGCCCGGCATGGTCACACGCCCCACGCCCGCGCCCGCGCGGAACACCACGCCACCTGAGGAGCGCGTTACCCGTGCGATAATCATCGCCCCATGGGTAACATCCGGGTCGTCGCCCGCATCCTTGATCACCCCCGCCTCGGCCCAGCCATCGCCGCTGGCGTGATGGGCGATGTCAAACTCTGGCGTCTCGCCACGCGGCAGGGTGATGCGGACGCTGCGGGCCATCCCCTCGCCCCATAGCAGGCTGAGCGCCGCCCGCGTCGCGGCCGTGGCGCAAGCACCCGTGGTCCAGCCACGGCGCAAGGGGGTGTCGGGTTTTCGGCTCATTTCAGACAGGAGTTATAGGCGCTGCGCGTCCTAAGGCCAAACACCAAATCCAAGAAGGCGCAGCAGGCGCGCCCCGCAAATACGGGGCGCGCGCAACCTCACTCAGCCGCGATATTCGCTGCTTCGACCTTGACCGCCGAGAATTTGAACTCGGGGATCTTGCCATAGGGATCGACCGCCGGATTGGTCAGGATATTCGCCGCCGCCTCTACATAGGCAAAGGGCAGGAACACCATGTCCGGCGCAATCGCGCGATCTGCCCGCGCCATGATCCGGATCGAGCCGCGCTTGGTGCTCAGGCGCACCATGCCGCCCGGCTCCACCCCCAGCTTGCGCAGGGTGGCGGGATGCATCGAACAATTCGCCTCAGGCTCGACCGCATCCAGCACGCTGGCACGCCGGGTCATGGACCCTGTGTGCCAATGCTCAAGCTGTCGTCCCGTGGTCAGGATCATCGG
>JBLRXE010000058.1:0-9990 GCA_047920895.1 Roseovarius sp. | reverse complement strand
CGTGACACAGGCGCTGGATGGCGCGGCGCGCCGCCCCGATCCGCAGATCGCCGCCGCACTGGCGGCGCGGCCCTATAGCCAAGCCGAGGCTGGTGTGGGGCGGGTGGCGTGCAAGGTCACGCCCATCAAGGGGGGTGTGAATCTGGTGGCCGAGGTCGATGTGGCGGCGATGGGATCGCAGGAATTGGTTGTGGTCGAGACCGGCAATCCGGCGCTCTGGGTGACGCAGGCCGAGAGTGTGCGAAGCGGCAACCGGCTGCGCGCCGAGGCGGATATTTTTCATGCCGAGGGGCGGGGGTTCCTGCTGGATCGCAACGGGCTTCGCCTCACGATCCTGAGCACCGGCGATGCGGTGGATATCCGGGGCTGTCCGGCGGGGTAATGGCGGTGCGATATGCTCACCGCACAAAGGGTGGCCGCGCGGCCTATTGCCAAGGGCGAACGTCATTCGGCCTGTTCCTAGAGCGTTTCGCGTTTATTCGCGTTCGCACGATATGTTCTGAGGCACGTTGCGTCTGATCGGGTTTACATCGCCCCGGCCCCCGAGCCGGGGCCTCGACGCTGCCTTGGCGAGGTCCCGGGTCAAGCCCGGGACGGGTGTGGTTTCGAGTTCGCGCAACACGCCCTGACATATTTATTCTGCATGTCCGACGAGCTCAAAATCGGTTTCCCCTTTTGAGGAACATGCGCTAGAGCGAGCGGGCGCGCAGCGGGCGGCCGTCGGGCAGCGAGATATTGGCCACCTGTTCGGAAATCGGATCGTTGACCAGAGGATGCGCCTGAGAGCGGAAGTCATCGGGGTCGCGCATTTTCTGCCAGCGATTGCCGACATAGACCTCAAGCCCGGAAAAGCCGGCCTTGTAACCCATCTTGGGGCTGCCGGGCACCCAGTAGCCGAGATAGACATAAGGAAGGCCATTTTCGCGGGCGATGTTGATGTGATCGAGGATCACATAGGTGCCGAGCGAAGCGCTGGTGTGGTCGGGGTCGTAGAAGGAATAGACCATGCTCACGCCGTCATCGAGAATATCGGTGAGGCAAACGGCGATCAGCGCGCCGCTGTCGGTCTCGGTATATTCCACGACGCGGGTGCGGATCGGTGTTTCCTCGACCATGGCGGCGAATTCGAACGTGTCCATATCGGCCATCCCGCCGGTGGCGTGGCGGCTTTCGAGATAGCGGCGAAAGAGGCTGTATTGTTCCTCGGTGGCCCAAGGCGAGGTGGCGCGGCGCTTGAGGTCCGCGTTGCGGCGGGTCGTGCGGCGCTGGCCCTTGGAGGCGGTGAAGTCGGCCACGTTGATGCGCGCCGACAGACAGGCGGCGCAATCGGCGCAGGAGGGGCGGTAGAGCACGTTTTGCGAGCGGCGGAAGCCCTGTTTCGACAGCCCGTCATTGAGGCGTTGCGCGCCTTCGCCCTGAAGGGCCGTAAAGAGTTTACGCTCCATCCGGCCCGGCAGATAGGGGCAGGGTTGTGGCGCCGTAACGTAGAACTGGGGCGCTATGGGAAGGGTATGCCGCATGGTGATCTGCTCTCTCTCCTGCGCAGACGATACCAACGAAAAAACGCCCCGCCAAGAGACTTGTCACGGGGGCGTTACATCGCGGCGCGGCGGTTGATCGCGACGCAGCCCAGCACCCGGTCGGTGAGGCCCTGCGCGCGCGCGTCCGTGAGCATGAGCACGATGGAGATGACCTGAAGGATCGGGAGGGTCAGGGAAATGGTAAAGCCGAGCGTGTGCAAGAACGCCTGATTGAGATCAAAGCGCGCGCCGGTGGCGTCGCGGAACTCGATGGCCGCAAGGCGCATGCCCCAAGTGGCCGAGCCGCGCGCGAGGGTCACGACGCGGTAGGCAAAGCCCACCACGGTCATCAGGATGGGAAAGAAGAAGATCCCGGTAAAGGCGGTGAAGGGCACGATGGCAAGGCTGAGACCGATGATGGCGACCGTATCGACGACAAAGGCCAACAGCCGCTTGAGCGGCACATCGGCGTAAAACTCCGGCTGGGTGTCGGGATTGGGCAGGTGCCAGCTTGTGTCGGTCATGGGCGTGATCCTTGTTGCGCCCTCAAGGTTGGGGGCATGGGCGGGCTTTGCAAGGGTTCAGGCGGTGAAATCCGCGAGGGTCGCGCCGGAAATCTGCAAGAGCCGCGCAGGATCAATGCCGAAGAGGTGCCGGGGCGTGCCGGCGGCGGCCCAGACCGTCGGAAAGGTCAGGAGATGCGGGTCAAAGAAGGCGCGCGGCGCGGTGAGATGGCCCAGAGGGGCCACGCCGCCGATGGCAAAGCCGGTTTGTGCCCGGATGAGGGCGGCATCGGCCTTGCCCAGAGGTTCGCCCGCAAGTGTCGAGGCGCGGGTATCGCAGACGCGGTTGGCGCCGGAGGTGACAAAGAGCAGAGCCGCACCCTGCGTCTCGCCGCGAAACATGATGGATTTGGCGATTTGCGCGATGTCGCAGCCCACGAGGTCAGCCGCCAATTGCGCGGTGGTGGCGTCGCCGATTTCAACGGGGGTGATGTCTAACCCGGCGTCTTGCAGGGCGATGGTCACACGTCTGAGGCTCTTGCTCATGATCTTCTCCGGATTTTTTCACAGTATTTCAGGCGCGTGGGGCATTGACCAGCCTCGTGCGGCTTGTATCACTCGGGCCATGAGTTTTCACTATCGCCTCATCCGCCTGCCGCGCCCGTTTGATCCTGCCGAGGGAGAGGAGGCGCGGGCCGCCTTGCCCGATCTTGATCCCAAGCTGTCGGATCTGGTGGCGGGGGCCGCAGGGTGCAGCCCGTTCCTGAAATCGCTGATTTTGCAAGAGGCGGGCTGGCTGGAAGGTGCGTTTGACGATCCCGAGGGGGCCTTGGCCCTGCTCTTTGCGGGGTTGCGGGAAACCCCGGCGGATCGGCTGGGGTCTGGTTTGCGCGAGGGCAAGCGGCGGGTGGCGTTGATCACCGGGCTGGCCGATCTGGGCGGCGTCTGGCCGCTGGAAGATGTCACGCGCCATCTGACGGATTTTGCCGATCTCGCCTGCGATCTGGCGCTGAAAGCGGCGCTGGCGGCAGAGATCAAGCGCGGCAAGCTGCCCGGCATGACCGAGGCGGATATTGCCACCGGGGCCGGAATGGTGGTGTTGGCCATGGGCAAGATGGGAGCGCATGAGCTGAATTACAGCTCTGATATTGATCTGATCTGCCTGTTTGACGAAACGCGGCTGGCGCGGGAAGATTTCCACGAGGCGCGCGCCGCCTATGTGCGCGCCACCCGCAAGATGTCGGCGATGCTGAACGACCGCACCGCCGAGGGCTATGTGTTTCGCACCGATCTGCGGTTGCGCCCCGATTCCGGCGTGACGCCCGTCTGCATGGCGATGGCGGCGGCGGAAAGCTATTACGAGAGCCTGGGGCGCACATGGGAGCGGGCGGCCTATATCAAGGCGCGGCCCTGCGCCGGAGATATTGCGGCGGGGGCGCGATTTCTGCGCACGCTCAAGCCCTTTGTCTGGCGCAAGCATCTGGATTTTGCTGCCATCGAGGATGCCCATAACATGCGGCTGGCCATTCGCGAGCACAAGGGCTTGGGCGGTGCGCTCTGCCTTGAGGGGCATAACATGAAGCTGGGGCGGGGGGGGATTCGCGAGATCGAGTTTTTCACCCAGACCCGGCAGTTGATCGCGGGCGGGCGCGATGCCGATTTGCGGGTGCGTGGCACCGTCGCGGGGCTGGCGGGGCTGGCGGAAAAGGGCTGGGTGCCGCCGTCGGCGGCCGAGACACTGACGGGGCATTACCGCTTTCACCGCGAGGTCGAGCATCGGGTGCAGATGTTGCGCGATGCGCAGACGCATCTGCTGCCCAATTCGGCAGAGGAGTTTGACCGGCTGGCGGCCTTCATGGGGCGCGACACGGGCGCGTTGCGTGCCGAGATTGCGGCGCGGCTGACCGAGGTGCATGATCTGATCGAGGGATTTTTCCGCCCCGAGGAGGCGCCCGAGGAAGGGCCGGAGGCGGCAGAGATGGCAGAGGCGCTCAACGGTGATGTGATTGCGCGCTGGCCGAGTTACCCGGCGTTGCGGTCGGATCGGGCGGTGCAGATTTTCAAGCGGCTCAAGCCGGATATTCTGGGGCGGCTGGCGCGCACCGCGCATCCCGATGAGGCGCTTTTGGCCTTTGACGGGTTTCTGGCGGGACTGCCTGCCGGAGTGCAGGTTTTCGCGCTCTTTGAGGCCAACCCGCAGTTGATTGACCTGCTGGTGGATATTGTCGGCACCGCCCCCGCGCTTGCGGCGTATCTGTCGCGCAATGCCGGTGTGTTTGACGCGGTGATTGCCGGGGATTTCTTTGCCGATTGGCCGGGGCAGGCGGCGCTTGAGGCGGAATTGCTGGTGCGGTTGGCGGCGGAGTCTGATTACGAGCGGGCGCTCGATGCCGCGCGGCGGTGGCGCAAGGAGTGGCATTTCCGGATCGGGGTGCATCATCTGCGCGGGCTGACCGGGGCCGACCGGGCGGCGGCGCAATATGCCGATCTGGCGGGGGCTGTGATTGCGGGCGTCTGGCCGATGGTTGTGGCGCAATTCACGGACAAGCATGGCGCGCCGCCGGGACGTGGGGCGGTGGTGCTGGGCATGGGATCGCTGGGGGCAGGGCGGCTCAATGCCGGGTCTGACCTTGATTTGATCGTGATTTATGACGCGGGCGAGGCCGAAAGCTCGGATGGGCGCAGGCCCTTGGCGGCGCGGCCCTATTATGCGCGCCTCACGCAGGCGATGATCACGGCGCTGACAGCACCCATGGCCGAAGGGCGGCTTTATGAGGTGGACATGCGGCTGCGCCCGTCGGGCAATCAGGGGCCGGTGGCGACAGGCTGGCCGAGTTTTCAGAGCTATCAGCAGGACGAGGCCTGGACCTGGGAGCATCTGGCGCTGACGCGGGCGCGGGTGATCACCGGCGAGGCGGCATTGGCGCGCGATGTCGAGGCGTTCCGCGAGCGGTTGATTGCCGAAAAGGGCGCGCCCGAAGCTGTGCTGGAGGCGGTGGCCGAGATGCGCGCGCGGGTGGCGGGTGCCAAGGCACCCGCCGGGCCATGGGATGCCAAGCTGGGACCGGGGCGGCTCCTGGAGTTGGAGTTGGTGGCGCAGGCGGGCAATCTGATGGCGGGGCAGGCGGCGCGCGATGTGCGCGCGGGGATTGCGGGCGGTGTCGCAATCGGCTGGCTGAGTGACGGGGATGGCGCAGCGCTGTCGGAGGCTTATGCGCTTTGCTGGCGGGTGCAGATGGTGGCGCGGTTGATCAGCGACAAGCCGCTCGAGCCCGCGCGCATGGGCGAAGGCGGTGCCGCGTTTTTGCTGCGCGAGACCGGGCAGGAGGGGCTGGCGATGTTGCAAGAGCGGCTGGAAACGCTGTGCCAAAGGGCGGCACAGGTGATGGATGCGGCGCTGATGCGTCTGCCCAAGGGACGGTGAGAGATGACGCGTGATCCCATGGACCCCAAGGGGCTGATTTACGAATCCTACCGGATCGAGGGCATCACCGAGCCGGAGTGCCGGTCGGTGTTTCTTGATTGGGCGCTGTCGCTGCCGGTGGGGCAGGAGGTGCCGGGGGCGATTGTCGAGATGGTCGCGCGCTATGGTGGCGATCACCCGGAGCACCCCATGACGCAGGTTTTGCGTGAGGGCATGGTCAGTGCCGCCCCGGCGCGCAGGCGCGGCGGTTGGCGATCCCGGCCCCGCGATACCGGGGGGCAGCCCTGATCTGGCGTGTTCTGCCGGGGCGGATTGTCCGTATTGGTGGTGAATGACACCATAATACACCGCGTTTGTCTAAAATGTGCCCTAATCTGGCAGCATCCACAGGCTGTAACATGAGACACAGCCCGTGGAGGACAACGTGAGCTATTTGAAAGTGATCACTGCGATGTTGCTGGGATTGGGCCTGTCGGCCTGTGCCAGCGTAGATACCGCAACCCGCAACGCGCCGCTGGAGGCGTCCGCGCTGCGTGCGGTGGCGGTGCCGCTGGATGTGCAGGCCATCCGGGTGAGCGTGCCCAAATCACTCAAGGTGTCTGAGGCCAACAGCTATTACCCGATGGGCGATATCGTCTGGCGTGAAGATGGGCCGGGCGACAGGTATGCACAGATCAAGGCGATCTTTGAGACGGCATTGGCGCGCGGTCTGGGCGGGGGCGAGGCGGGCGGTATGCCCGTGATCCTCGATGTCGAGGTGACGCGGTTCCATGCGCTGAGCGAAAAGGCGCGTTATACCATCGGCGGGGTGCACGCGCTCCATTTCAACGTGACCCTGCGCAACCCTGCGACGGGCGCGCCCTATGGTCCGAGCAAGCCGGTCAAGGCCAGTTTCAAGGCCTATGGCGGACAGGCGGCGATTGCCGCGGAACAGCGCGGTGAGACCCAGAAGGTGCGGATCACCAATCATCTGGCGCAGGTGATCCGGGGCGAATTGGGGCTGCCCGCGCGCGCCCAGACCGATCTGGTCGCGGCGCTGAGCGTGAGCCAGTAAATCCGGTCTTTTCCATGGGCTGCAATCGGCGTAAGGGGGCGGTATGACACCGCCCCTTTATCCTGTGATCCGCCTCCGCCCGAATGTCGAGCCGCGCGCCATCCGTCATGGTGCGCCTTGGGTATTCGATAATGAAATCGTGACCGACCGGCGCACCAAGGCGCTGAGCGCGGGCACCATCGCCGTGCTGGAGGATGCCGAGCGCGTGCCTCTGGGGTTGGTGGCGGTCAACATGGCCTCAAAGATCATGGCCCGGATGATGGAGCGCGATGTGGGCGTTGCCATTGACCGCGCCTGGCTGGTGGCGCGTCTGACCCGCGCCCATGAGATGCGCGCGCGGCTGCATGAGGCGCCCTATTACCGGCTGGTGCATGCCGAGGCGGATGGGCTGCCCGGTGTGGTGATCGACCGATTCGACGATATTGCGGTCATTCAGCCCAATGCGGCCTGGGCCGAGGCGATGCTGGGCGATCTGGTCGCGGCGGTGCAGCAGGTGACAGGCGTGGGAACCGTGCTCAAGAACGCCGGGGGCCGGGCGCGGGGGCTGGAAGGCCTCGACGATCAGAGCGCGGTTCTGGCGGGTGTGGCGCCCGAGGGGCCGCTGCCGGTGCCGATGAACGGGGCCATCTACATGGCTGATCTGTTGGGTGGGCAAAAGACCGGGCTTTTCTATGACCAACGCCCCAACCACGCCTTTGCGGCGCGGCTGGCGGGTGGCGCGCGCGTGCTTGATATGTTCAGCCATGTAGGCGGGTTTTCTCTGGCGGCCTTGGCGGCGGGGGCAGAACATGCGCTGGCGGTCGATGGATCGGAACCGGCGCTGAGCCTTGCGGCGCAAGGGGCGGCGCGCATGGGTCTGGCCGAGCGGTTCGAGACGCGGCGCGGCGATGCGTTCGACGTGATGGAGGCGCTGGCCGCCGAGGGGGCGCAATTCGAAGTGGTGATCTGCGATCCGCCTGCCTTTGCGCCAAGCAAGCAGGCGATGGAGAAGGGGCTGCGGGCCTATGAGCGGGTGGCGCGGCTGGCGTCGCCGCTGGTGGCACCGGGCGGCTATCTTGGGCTTTGTTCCTGTTCGCATGCGGCGGATCTGAGCAAGTTTCGCGCGGCCTGCACGCGCGGTATCGGGCGCGCAGGGCGGTCGGGGCCGTTGATCCACACCGGCTTTGCCGGGCCGGATCATCCGCTGCACCCCAATCTGGCGGAATCAGGTTATCTCAAGGCGCTGTTCTATCGCCTATGAAGGTGCTGCTGGATACCTGCGTGATCTATCCCACGGTGATGCGGGAGATGATCCTGGGTGTGGCGGCGCATGGCGCGTTTCAACCGCTCTGGTCCGAGCGGATCATCGGCGAATGGCTGCGCGCGGTGGTCAAGCTGGGACCGGAGGCCGAGGCGCAGGCGGCGGGAGAGGCGGCGCTGATGAACGCGCGCTGGCCGCGGGCGCGTGTGAGCTATCCACCGTCCTTGGAGGCGCGGCTGTGGCTGCCTGATCCGGCGGACCGGCATGTGCTGGCGGCGGCGATTGCCGGGTCTGCCGATGGTATCCTCACACTGAACGCCCGCGATTTTCCGCGTCACACGCTGGCCGAGGAGGGGCTGTGGCGGGCCGATCCGGATGGGTTCCTGCACGGTATCTGGCAGGCGCGACCGGGGCTGGTGGCCGAGGTGGCAGAAGGCGTGCTGGAAAAGGCGCGGGCGCTGTCCACGGGCGCGTGGGAGATGCGGGCGCTCTTGAAAAAGGCGAAGCTGCCGCGACTGGCCAAGGCGCTTGGGGGGTAATCCGCGCGTCGGGTCAGCGGATCAAGCTGCGCATTCCCTGATCCAGCCCCGCAAGGGTCATGGGCACCATGCGATCCTCGAAAATCTCGCGGATCATGGCGATGGACTGGGTATAGTCCCATTCGGCGCGCGGCACCGGGTTGATCCAGAGGTGATTGGGCCATTGGCTGCGGGCGCGGGAGAGCCAGACTTGCCCCGCTTCGGCGTTCCAATGTTCATTGGCCCCGCCGGGATAGGCGATTTCATAGGGCGACATGCTGGCATCGCCCACGAAGATACATTTGTAATCCGGGCCATAGGTGCGCAAGACGTCCTGCGTCGGGGTCTGGGCATTCCAGCGGCGGGCATTGTCGCGCCACACGCCCTCGTAGAGGCAATTGTGAAAGTAGTAATATTCAAGGTGCTTGAATTCGGCGCGGGCGGCGCTGAACAGCTCCTCTACCACCTTGATATGCGGGTCCATCGAGCCGCCGACATCGAGAAAGAGCAGCACCTTGACCGCATTGCGCCGCTCTGGCCGGGTTTGCACGTCGAGATAGCCGTGTTCGGCGGTGGCACGGATGGTGCCGTCGAGGTCTAATTCGTCCGCCGCCCCGTCACGCGCCCATTTGCGCAGGCGTTTGAGCGCCACCTTGATGTTGCGTGTGCCAAGTTCGACCGAGTCGTCGAGATTGCGGAATTCACGCTTGTCCCAGACCTTGACCGCGCGGCGGTGGCGGCTGCTGTCCTGTCCAATCCGCACGCCCTCGGGGTTGTAGCCATAGGCGCCAAAGGGTGAGGTGCCGGCGGTGCCGATCCATTTCGAGCCGCCCTGATGGCGGCCTTCCTGGTCCTTGAGCCGCGCGCGCAGGGTTTCCATCAGCTTGTCAAAGCCGCCAAGCGCCTCGATTTCGGCGCGCTCTTCGGGCGTCAGATGCTTTTCCGCCAGTTTTTGCAGCCATTCGGCGGGCAGATCGACGGCATCGAGCACGTCTTGGGCGGTGATCGTCTCAAGCCCGGAAAAGCTGGCGGAAAAGGCCTGATCGAAGCGGTCGATATGGCGCTCGTCTTTGACCATGGCGGTGCGGGCGAGGTAATAGAAGCCCTCGACGTCATAGGTGACAAGGCCGCGGCCCATTGCCTCGAGAAAGGTCAGGTATTCGCGTAAACTGACCGGTAGGCCCGCGCGTCTGAGGTTCTCGAAGAACGGCAGGAACATCGCGGATCAGAGCGCGCTGCGGTGGATGATCAGCGTTGCAAAGAGACCAAGGAGGGCGAAAATCAGCGCGTAAACAAAGGCATATTGCAGGATATCCGCCAGCTTGCCCTTGCGCCGCCGTGCCAGGAGCGCGCCGGTAAGCGCGCCCAGTAATGCCCCGAAAATTACGATCATGCCTTACCCGTTTGGTCCTTTGAGCGGGCTGAGCGCGCCAACTTCGCGCAGTTTGGCACGCACGGCCCAATCCGCGCCATACCCGTAACGCGCCCAGCCCAGACTGTCCAGCCTGACGGTGCGTGCCTCGGACACGCGACCCGAGAGATCGAGCGCCTCGGCGCGCAGCATCATCAGCGTGGCCAAGAGGGCCGCGTTTTCGGCGCGTTCGGCGGTGGCCTGGGCCTGATCCTGCGCGGCGGCGGCGGCCTCCACCTCGGCCTGGGCGCGGCTGCGGGCGGCTTCGGCCTCGGCGGCGGCCTCGGCGGCGCGCCCGGCCTCGCGCCCGGCGCGCTCAG
>JBLRXE010000057.1:0-10023 GCA_047920895.1 Roseovarius sp. | reverse complement strand
GCGCGGGGCGCACGATCGTGATTGCCGCGCTTGATAATCTGACAAAAGGTAGCAGCGGGCAGGCGTTGCAAAACGCCAATCTGATGTTATCTGAACCTGAGACCATGGGGCTGATGTTGGCCCCGGTTTTTCCGTAAGGGTGACACCGATGAAATCGCTCAAGAAAAAGCGCCGCGTTCAGATCATTGCGATTGCCGCTGTGGCGCTGGTGCTGGCCACCGGCTTGATTGGGTATGGCATGCGCGACGGGATCAATTTCTTTCGCTCGCCCACGCAGGTGCTGGCAGAACCACCCAGCCCGTCGGAGGTGTTCCGCATCGGCGGGCTGGTGGAAGAAGGCAGTCTCAAGCGCGGTGAGGGCGAAGTCATCCGGTTCAATGTGACCGATGGCAATGGTATTGTGCCTGTCACCTATCGGGGCGTGCTGCCCGATCTCTTTGAGGAAAATCAGGGCATGGTCGGCACCGGCAGCTACCGTGACGGGGTGTTTGTCGCCTCTGAAATCCTCGCCAAACATGACGAGTCCTATATGCCCAAGGAAGTGGTGGACGCGCTCAAGGCGCAGGGTGTTTACCAGGAGCCGAACGGTAGCTAAGGCCGCCGTTAACCCGTTGGCCTCAGCCTCTCGCCTGCAACAGGCAAGAGGTGATGCGGATGCGGGATGTAACAGAAATTGCCAATGAGATCGTCGCCCGCGAGGGCGGCTATGTGGATGATCCCGACGATCCGGGCGGGGCCACGAATTTTGGCGTGACGATTCACACGATGCGGCGTCTGGGGATGGACCTCTCGCGCGACGGGGTGGTGGATGCGCGTGATGTGCGGGCGTTGACGCGCGATCAGGCGGTGGCGCTCTTCATCGACCATTATTACCATCGCCCCGGTATCGCGCGCCTACCTGAGAGCCTGCATGCCAGCGTGTTCGACATGTATGTCAACGCCGGGGCAAATGCGGTCAAGATCCTGCAACGGCTCTTGCGTGAAATGGGGCAGGGGATCGCGGTGGATGGCCTGATCGGGCCGCAGACCGTGACGGCGGCGCAAGTCGCGGCCAAGGCCGCGCCGGATCATATCGCCGATGCCTATGGGATCGCGCGGCGCAATTATTACCTGAGTCTTGCCGATGCCCGCCCTGCCAGCCGCAAATTCGCCCGCAGCCGCGCGGGTGGCAAGGGGGGCTGGATCAAACGCGCGGAAGCGTTCATCGCGCCGCGCTTTCATCTGAGTGAGGCAGAGTTCAACGCGAGGATCAGCGCATGGTGACGGATATTCTAAGGGCGCTCTTTGGCAGCGGCGGCAATGTGGTGCGCGAGACCGCCGAGGTGTTTCGCGTCAATGCCGAGGCCGCCGACCAGCGCAGCGTCGCGACGCAGCGCGCGGCGTTGGAGCAGATGGCGGGTGAGTTCCGGGGGGAGGGGCGCGGGCAGTTTGACCGGATCATCGACGGGCTGAATCGCATCCCGCGCCCGGCGATGGCGCTTGGCACCATTGGCCTCTTTGTGGCGGCGATGGTCGATCCCCTGTGGTTCGGCGCGCGCATGGCGGGGCTGGCGCTGGTGCCCGAGCCGCTCTGGTGGCTGTTGGGGGCGATTGTCAGCTTTTATTTCGGCGCGCGCTATCAGGCCAAGGGGCAGGATTTCCAACGTTCGATTGCCAGCACCATCGCCCGCGCGCCGCAGGTGGTGCAGAGCATCCAGAGCCTGCGCGCGCTGCGCCCCACCAGCCCCGGTGTGGCCGATAGCGGCAATGATGCGGAGGTCGCGCTGAGCGCGCTGACCCCGACCGACAATCCCGCGCTGGTGGAATGGCGGCGGCGGGGCTGAGACCCGCGACAATGTGATCCGGGGCGCGCGGCGATTACGATTGGCCGGGGCGTGGTCCTGCCCTATAGTTGGGGCATGATTATAGAACTCGGACACTTCGCCCTCATCCTCGCCTTTCTGGTGGCCTGTATACAGGCCTCCGTTCCGCTGATTGGTGCCTACAAACGCTGGCCGGGCTGGATGGCTATGGCCGAACCCGCGGCCACGATCCAGTTTTTGCTGACGGCTGTGGCCTTTGCCGCGCTGACATGGGCCTTTGTCATGTCGGATTTCTCGCTGCGACTTGTGGTGCTCAACAGCCACACGGACAAGCCGATGCTCTACAAGGTCACGGGGGTCTGGGGCAATCACGAGGGTTCGATGCTCTTGTGGGTGCTGATTGTTGCGCTCTTTGGCGCGGCGGTGGCGTGGTTTGGCTCCAATCTGCCGCCCTCTTTGCGGGCGCGGGTGCTGAGCGTGCAGGCGATGGTAGGGGTGGCGTTTTTCCTCTTTATCCTGCTCACTTCCAATCCTTTCCTGCGCATGGCGGTGCCGCCCTTTAACGGGCAGGATCTCAACCCGCTCTTGCAAGACCCCGGTTTGGCCTTTCATCCGCCGTTCCTTTATCTTGGCTATGTCGGTCTTTCGATGACCTTCTCCTTTGCGGTGGCGGCACTGATTGAGGGGCGTGTGGACGCCGCTTGGGGGCGGTGGGTGCGACCCTATACGCTGGCGGCATGGATTTTCCTGACGATCGGCATCGGCCTTGGATCTTGGTGGGCCTATTACGAATTGGGCTGGGGCGGGTTCTGGTTCTGGGACCCGGTCGAAAACGCATCCTTCATGCCGTGGCTCATTGCCGCCGCCCTTCTCCATTCCGCCATTGTCGTGGAAAAGCGCGAGAGCCTGAAAAGCTGGACCATCCTCTTGGCGATCATCGCCTTTGGGTTTTCCATGGTCGGGGCCTTCATCACCCGGTCCGGCGTTCTGACGAGCGTGCATGCCTTTGCCACCGACCCGGAGCGCGGTGTATTCCTGCTGGCCATTCTGGCGGTGTTCATGGCCGGGGCGCTCACGCTCTTTGCCGCACGCGCCGGAGTGATGCAGGCCAAGGGGGTGTTCAGCCTTGTCAGTCGTGAATCCGTGCTGGTGCTCAATAACCTGCTTCTGGCGGTGGCCTGTTTCGTGGTCTTTATCGGCACCATCTGGCCGCTGATTGCCGAAATGCTGTTTGACCGCAAGCTGTCAGTGGGCGAGCCTTTCTTCAACGCGGCCTTTACCCCCTTCATGGTGGCGCTTGGCCTGATTCTGCCGGTGGGCGCGATGCTGCCTTGGAAGCGGGCCACCCTGGGTCGGGTCATGCGGCAATTGGCGCCTGTCTTTGCGATCGCTGTGGCGATTGGCGCGCTTGCCTGGGCGATGCAGACCGGGCGCTCGGCGCTTGGGCCTGTGGGGCTTTTCCTCGGCTCGTGGCTGGTGGGCGGCGCGGTGGTCGATCTGTGGTCACGCACGGGGCGAGGGGCAGGGCGGTTCGCGCGCCTCACCCGATTGCCGCGGGCCGACTGGGGCAAGGCCGTGGCACATGGCGGTCTGGGCGTGACCATGGCCGGGATCGCGGCGATGATGGCCTGGCAACAGGAGGACATCCGCGTGTTGCAGGTGGGCGGGCAGTTCGAGATTGCGGGCTATACCCTGCAACTCGATGAGGTGCATGATGAGCAGGGGCCGAATTACCTTGCCACCATGGCCACATTTACCCTGTCCAAGGATGGGCGCGAGATCGGCAAGATGCGGCCCGAAAAACGCGAATATCCCGTGGCGCAGATGCCCACGACCGAGGCGGCGCTCGACAATGGCTTTCTGCGCGACATCTATGTCGTGATCGGTGATCCGCAGAGCGGTGGCGGTTGGGCGGTGCGCAGCTATTACAAGCCGCTGGCCAACTGGATCTGGGGTGGTTCGATCCTGATGGCATTGGGCGGGTTCCTGTCGCTCAGCGACCGACGTTACCGGGTTGCGGCAGGGGCGCGCAAGTTGCCCCAAGGGGTGCCTGCGGAATGAAACGCCTGATCCTTGCGCTCTGCGTCATTGCCGCGCCGGTCCTTGCCGTGCAGCCTGATGAAATTCTCGATGATCCGGCGCTTGAGGCGCGGGCGCGCGATATATCCTCGGGCCTCCGCTGTCTGGTTTGCCGTAATGAGAGCATCGACGATTCCAACGCTGAACTGGCGCGCGATCTGCGACTCTTGGTACGCGAGCGTCTGGTGGCGGGGGACAGCAACGAAGAGGCGGTGGATTTCATCGTCGCGCGCTATGGCGAATATGTGCTGCTCAAGCCGCGCACGGGCGGGGCCAATATCCTGTTGTGGTGGGCGGGTCCGCTCATGCTTGGGGCGGGTATCCTGATCGGGGCGGTCTATTTGCGGGGCCGGGCGCGCACGCCCGAGACGGAAGTCGCGCGGCTGAGCGAGGCCGAGGAACGCCGCTTGCGCGAAATCCTCAAGGACTGACGCGCGGTTTCGCTTGGCGCGGGGGATGGTCTGAGGTTTGATGCCGGAAACCAGACCGAAAGGCCCGAATCCGTGAAAGACTATCAAACCATCACGCTGGAAATCAGCGACGGCGTGGCACTCTTGTGCCTCAACCGTGCCGACAAGATGAACGCGCTCAACACCCAGATGCGGGCCGAGATCACCGATGCGATGATCCACGCCGGGCGCACGGCGCGGGTTGTCGTGCTGACCGGCACGGGACGTGCATTTTGCTCGGGTCAGGACCTGAGCGACGGGGGCAATGCCGCGACGCTCGATCTGGAACGGGTGCTGCGCGAGGAATATGTGCCGATGCTGCGCGCCATCACCGATTGCCCGGTGCCCACCATCAGTGCTGTCAACGGGCCTGCGGCGGGGGCGGGGGCCAATCTGGCGCTGTCGGCGGATGTGGTGATCGCGACCGAGAGCGCCTATTTCCTTCAGGCTTTTGCGCGGATCGGCCTCATTCCCGATGCCGGTGGCAGCTATGCGTTGCCGCGTCAGATGGGCATGGCCAAGGCGATGGGGGCGGCGCTCTTTGCCGAACCGATTTCGGCCCGACAGGCCAGCGATTGGGGCATGATCTGGGAGGCGGTGGCCGACGAGGGATTTGGCGCGCATTGGCGCGCGCGGGCTGCGCAGTTGGCCAAGGGGCCAACCCAGACCTATGGCGCGATCAAGACGGCGATCCGGGGCACCTGGGACAACACGCTTGAGGCACAACTGGACCTTGAGGCCAAGTTGCAGGGCGCTTGTGGCCAGAGCCGCGATTTCAAGGAAGGTGTGGTGGCGTTCCTTGAAAAACGCCCGCCGGTTTTTGAGGGGCGCTAGGCGCCCCGCTATGCCGCCGCATACTCTCCAGATGCAAAAAGGCCCGCATAAAGCGGGCCTTGTGCCGATAGACAGGTCCTCTCAGCGATTTTCGATGTCGACGTAATCGCGCAGTGTCGCGCCCTTGTAGAGCTGGCGCGGGCGCCCGATCTTGAGCTGTGGATCGGCGATCATTTCCTTCCACTGGGAAATCCAGCCGATGGTGCGGCTGACAGCGAAAATCGGCGTGAACATCGCGGTCGGGAAACCCATCGCCTCAAGGATGATGCCTGAGTAGAAATCGACGTTCGGGAACAGCTTCTTATCCGCAAAATAGGGATCGGCCAGCGCCTGCCGCTCCAGCTCCTTGGCGACCTGAAGGGTGGGGTTGTTCTCAACACCCAGCAGTTCCAGAACCTCGTCGGCGGATTGCTTCATCACCTTGGCACGCGGATCGAAATTCTTGTAGACCCGGTGGCCAAAGCCCATCAGGCGGAAGGGATCGTCCTTGTCCTTGGCGCGGGCGATGAATTCGGGGATGCGGTCCGGCGTGCCGATTTCCTGCAACATCTCGAGACAGGCCTGATTGGCGCCGCCATGGGCCGGACCCCAGAGGCAGGCGATGCCCGCTGCCACGCAGGCAAAGGGATTGGCGCCCGAGGACGAAGCCAGACGCACGGTCGAGGTCGAGGCGTTCTGCTCGTGATCGGCATGCAGGGTAAAGATGCGGTCCATCGCCCGGCTGAGAATCGGATTAACGACATAATTATCGGCCGGCACGGCAAAGCACATGCGCAGGAAGTTCGACGCATAGTCGAGATCGTTGCGCGGATACTCGAACGGCTGGCCGATGGTGTATTTGAACGCCATCGCCGCGATGGTCGGCATCTTGGCAATGAGGCGAATCGAGGCCACTTCGCGCTGCCACGGGTCGGTGATGTCGGTGCTGTCGTGATAGAAGGCGCTGAGTGCGCCCACCACACCCACCATGATCGCCATCGGATGCGCATCCCGGCGGAAGCCCCGGAAGAGGAAGTGCATCTGTTCGTGGATCATCGTGTGGTTGGTCACGCGGCTCTCGAAATCCTCGAGCTGCGCGGGGCTGGGCAATTCGCCGTAAAGCAGCAGGTAGCACACCTCGAGGTAATGCGATTTCTCGGCGAGTTGGTCGATCGGATAGCCGCGATGCAGCAATTCGCCCTTGTCGCCGTCGATAAAGGTGATGGTGCTGTCACAGCTTGCGGTCGATGTATAGCCGGGGTCGTAGGTGAACACGCCTGCATCGGCATAAAGCTTGCGGATGTCGATCACATCCGGGCCCACCGTGGGCGAGTGCATCGGCAATTCATAGGTCTTGCCGTCGATTTCCAGCCTTGCCACTCTCTTGTCTTCTGACATCAGGGGTCCTCCCTCTCAGCGCCCGCTTGCGCCATGCGCGCATCGAGCTGAATAAACGTAGAGCCTTGCCAAGGGATTAATCCCCTCCGCAAGCCGCATCGGTCAACCGGGCGATGGTTTCGTCCCGCCCCAGGACCAGCATCATGTCGAACACGCTTGGTGTCGCACTGCGGCCCGCCAGTGCCGCCCGGAGGGGGCCTGCCAGCTTGCCAAATTTCATTCCATGGTCTTCGGCGAATTGGGTCGCCAGACCCTCGATAGCCTCACGCGTCCACCTAGCAGTTTGCAACTGCGGCGTCAATTCTTTCAGTATACCACGGGATACATCATCGAGCTGCCCGGCGACGTTCCCGTCGGGCCGAATTGGCCGCGCCGCAAGGATAAATTGCGCCTTATCAAGAAGTTCCGGAAAGGTCTTGGCCCGCTCCTTGAGGCAATACATGCCGCGTGCAAAGAGCGTCAATTTCTCGTCATCCAGCGCCGGCTGTCCGGTTGCGGCGAGAAACCCCTGCAATTCATGCAGCAGCGCAGCATCATCCGCCGCGGCGATATGCTGACCGCAGAGATTCTCGAGCTTCTTAAAGTCCAGACGCGCCGGGGATTTGCCGATTCCCTTGAGGTCGAACCAGGCCTGCGCCTGCGCATCGTCGAAGAATTCGGCATCGCCATGGCTCCAGCCAAGGCGCGCCAGATAGTTGCGTATCCCCGCTGCCGGATAGCCCATCTTCTGATATTCCTCGACGCCAAGCGCGCCGTGCCGCTTGCTCAGTTTCTTGCCGTCGGGGCCGTGAATCAGCGGGATATGGGCGTAAACCGGTAGCGGCCAGCCCATCGCTTGATAGATCATCATTTGTCGCGCGGCGTTGTTGAGGTGATCGTCGCCCCGGATCACATGGGTAACGCCCATGTCGTGATCATCCACCGCCACGGCCAGCATATAGACCGGCGTGCCATCGCCGCGCAGCAGGACCATATCGTCAAGCTGATCGTTGCGGATGCTCACATCGCCCTGCACTGCGTCGCGGATCACAGTCACGCCGTCGCGGGGGGCCTTGATTCGGATCACATAGGGCACGCCTTCGGGGTGCTGATCGGGTGTCGCGTCGCGCCAAGGGCTTTGATAGAGGGTCGAGCGCCCCTCAGCGCGGGCCGCCTCGCGGAAGGTTTCGATCTCATCCTGAGAGGCAAAGCATTTATAGGCCATGCCATCGGCCAGCAATTTGCGTGCCACCTCGGCGTGGCGGTCGGCGCGCTCAAACTGGCTGATCGCGTCGCCGTCGTGGTCAAGACCCAGCCACGCCAGCCCATCCAGAATCGCCTGGGTCGCTTCGGGGGTCGAGCGCGCCCGGTCGGTATCCTCGATCCGCAGGAGGAACTTGCCGCCGCGCCCACGCGCAAAGAGCCAGTTGAACAGCGCCGTGCGCGCGCCCCCGATATGCAGATATCCGGTGGGCGAAGGGGCAAAGCGGGTCACGACCTGTTGCGACATGGGGCGAATTAACCTTTCGGTAACGATGATGCGCGTAGCGTTGTCGCCTGTCTATCGGCCCGACATGGGGGAAACAAGCCTTGGGCATCTGGCACCCGATCTGGCCGCGGATTGAGGCGGTCTGGCTGGCACAACGCGGCGCGCTTTTCCCGTGGGTGCCTGTGGTTCTGGCCGGTGGCGTGGGGGGCTATTTCGCGCTGCGGCAAGAGCCTGCCGCGGCGGTTCTCTGGGGGTGCTGCGCGGGCGCTCTCATGCTGGCGCTGCTGGGTGCGCGCGGGCGGGAATGGTCCGGGCCGCTTCTCTGGGCAATGGCGCTGGTGCTGGCGGGTTTTACCTTTGCCGGGGTCAGGGCGCATCTGGTGTCGGGGCCGGTGCTGGGCTGGCGCTATTACGGCCCGGTCGAGGGGCGGATCGTGGGTATTGATCGCTCGGCCTCGGATGCGCTGCGGCTGACGCTGGACCGCGTGGTTCTGGCGCGCACCGATCCGGACCGCACGCCGCGCCGGGTGCGGGTGTCCTTGCACGGCGATCAGAGCCATTTCACGCCCCACGCCGGTCAGCGCGTGATCCTGACGGCGCATCTGGGCCCGGCGGGCGGCCCGGTCGAGCCGGGCGGCTTTGATTTCCAGCGTCATGCGTGGTTTCTGGGGATCGGCGCGGTGGGTTATACCCGCACGCCGGTTCTGCGGCTGGAGGCGAGACAGGGGGGGCAGCCGCTTTTCCGGGCGCGCATGGCCCTGTCACAGCATGTGCAGAGCCGCCTGCCGGGGCAGACCGGTGCTTTTGCCGCCGCGATCATGACCGGCGACCGTGCGGGGCTGAGCCTCGCGACACTTGAGGCGATGCGCGTTTCCAACCTCGCGCATCTCTTGGCGATTTCGGGTCTGCACATGGGGCTATTGGCAGGGTTTGTCTTTGCCGCATTCCGCTTGGGTTTTGCTGCTGTGCCGCGCCTCGGCCTGCGCCTGCCGGCGAAGAAACTCTCTGCGGCTTTGGCGATTCTGGCGGGAGCCGGATATCTGGGTCTCTCGGGCGGCAATGTCGCGACCGAGCGCGCCTTTGTCATGGTGGCGGTGATGCTGGGTGCGGTGATGCTGGAGCGGCGCGCCTTCAGCCTGCGGGCAGTGGCGGTGGCGGCGGTGATTGTGCTGCTTTTGCAACCGGAGGCCTTGCTTGGTCCCGGGTTTCAAATGTCCTTTGCGGCGACGGTGGGATTGGTCGCCGTCTTTGGGTGGCTGCGCGATGCGGGGCTCGCGCGCGGACCCCGCTGGCTGCGCCCGGTGCTGGCGGTGGTGATTTCCTCTGCGGTGGCGGGGGCGGCGACAGCGCCGGTTGCCGCCGCGCATTTCAATCAATATGCGCAATTTGGCCTCTTGGCCAATCTGGTGAGCGTGCCGTTGATGGGGGTTCTGGTGATGCCTGCGGCGGTCATGGCCACGCTCTTGTTGCCGCTGGGGTTCGACTGGATCGCGCTGCGCCTGATGGAACTTGGCCTGCGCTGGATTCTGGCGGTGGCGGACTGGGTGGCCGCACTGGACGGCGCGCGCGTGCCGGTGGTGGCCCCCGGCCCCCATGTGCTGCCGCTCTTGGCGCTTGGGGCGCTCTTTATCGTACTCTGGCAGGGGCGGACGCGGATTTTGGGGGTGGTGCCGATGGCCTTCGGTGTCCTGCTTTGGTGGGAGGCGGAGCGACCTGTGATGATCCTGTCCGACACGGGCGGCCTGATTGGAGTGATGACCGAGGCAGGGCGCGCGCTCAACAAACCCTCGGGGGGCGGGTTCGTGGCGCAGAATTGGTTGGAGAATGACGGCGATGAGGCCACGCGCGCGGCGGCCTTTGCCCGCTGGTCCGACGATCTGGCCTTGAGGCATGGTGTGCGGGTGGTGACGGGCAAGACGGCAGCGGCCAAACCGGTTGGATGCGACGGGGCCAAACTGGTCCTTTTGAGCGCGCCGCCCGAGGTTCCCCCGCCCCAAACCCCCGACTGCCGGAT
>JBLRXE010000056.1:0-10197 GCA_047920895.1 Roseovarius sp. | reverse complement strand
GCGATGGGCCATGTCGTCACTCCTGTGGGTCACTCCACTATATAGACGCGGACACGACCCTCGCCACCGCAGAGCCTCAACACCCGGTCACAAGCCCGCGTCCGCATTGTAACTTGGCCGGATCTTGTTGAAGGCCACCGAGGTGCCATCCGCCTGCACCAGCCGCACATGCCGCCGCCGCATCAGGCGCGGTTCGGCCACGCCGACCGAATGGGCGATGGTCTCGACCTCCTTGATCACCGACTTGGCGTAATTGGCGACCTTGAGGTATTTGTCCTCGACCACCAGCCCCTTTTGCAGATGCGGATCATGGGTGGTGATGCCGGTAGGACAGGTGTTGCGATTGCATTTCAGCGCCTGAATACAGCCAAGGCTGAACATGAAGCCGCGCGCCGAGGTGACGAAATCCGCGCCCGCGCAAATCGCCCAGGCAACATCTCCAGGATTGATCAGCTTGCCCGCCGCGATCATCCGGATGCGCTCTTTCAGCCCATAGCGATCCCGCAGATCGACCATGCGCGGCAGCGCGTCGCGAATGGGCATGCCCACCAGATCCATCAGCGGCATGGGGGCGGCCCCGGTGCCACCCTCGCCGCCGTCAATGGCGATGAAGTCCGGGGCGCAATCCGGCCCGCGCGCCATGATCATCTCAAACAGCGGCTCCCACGCCTCGGACGATCCGATCACCGTCTTGAACCCGACAGGGCGGCCCGTCACCTGCCGGATATGGCCGATCACATCCAGCAACTCGCCATAGTCATTGATATCGGCGTGACGGTTGGGCGAAATACTGTCCTTGCCCAGTTCGATGCCGCGAATGGCGGCAATCTCTTCGTTGACCTTTTCACCGGGCAGGATGCCGCCCTTGCCGGGCTTGGCCCCCTGCGCCAGCTTCAACTCGAACATCTTGATGCAGGGATTGTCCGACACCTCGCGCAGGCGCGCATCGCTCAGATTGCCCAAGGCGTCGCGCACACCGTATTTGGCGGTGCCGATCTGATAGACCAGATCGCAATTGCCAATGAGGTGAAACGGGCTCAGCCCCCCCTCGCCGGTATTCAGCCAGATGCCCGCCTTGGCCGCGCCCCGGCTCAGCGCCTCGACCGCCGGGCGCGAAATCGCACCATAGCTCATGCCCGAGATGTTGAAGATCGACTTGGCCATATAGGGAATGGCCGCCGTTGGCCCGATCTGCATCGGTGCGGTGGTGGCGAACTGATCATCGAGCGGCGGAAACACCGCCGGCACAAAAATGGGCGTGCCCGGCACCCCGAGATTGCGGGTCGAGCCAAAGGCAATCGTATTGCCAGCCCCCTTGGTGGCATGGCTGACCCAATCGCGCTGCGCGCGGTTGAACGGCATCTCCTCTCGGTCCATGGCAAAGAAATACTGGCGGAAAAACTCGCCCAGCTTGGTGAACAGCCCCCGAAACCGGCCAATCACCGGGTAATTGCGCCGGATCGCATCGCCGGGCTGGGTCTTGTCGAGGATGTAGAACACCACCACCGCCAGCACGACCGCGCCAAGCGCAAAGACAAACAACAGCGCCAGAACCTCTAGGATCTGCGTCACATACCCCATCTGAAAACTCCAATGATCCCACCCACGCCCCCAAGGGGCACCATGCGCGCAACCTGCGCTATTCAGGCCCTGCAAACAAGCGGGCAAAAGTCTGCTTTGCCCCATGTTTCATCACATAAGGGCGAGGATCGGGCCATCTGCCCGCCCCCCGCCGACCCGGCGGGAAACCCGGCTGAAACGCCTGCACCCTGCGGGATAATTTCCGCCTGTTCACAAAAACGTGACTGGAAATTTCAAACCGCCCCGGCTTAGCGGGCAGGCCCCGCGCGTCAAACCGCATCGGCGGAAACCCCCTGTGAACCAATGCCCGCCCCCCACCGTAAGCCCCGCATGATCCCGACACCGGGGTCATGCAAACGGACACTCAAACGGAGACGCAAACCATGTTTCGCAGAACCTATCTCGCCCTGACCGCCGCCGCCCTGATGGCTGGCCCCGCCTTTGCCGACGGACACGGCAAGGACATCGTCGACATCGCCGCCGGCAACGAGAGCTTCTCGACCCTTGTCGCCGCCGTGCAGGCAGCCGGCCTTGTCGACACACTCAAGAGCGAAGGCCCGTTCACGGTCTTTGCCCCCACCAATGACGCCTTTGCAGCCCTGCCCGCAGGCACGGTCGAGGATCTGCTCAAGCCCGAGAACAAGGATCGACTGACCGCGATCCTCACCTATCATGTGGTGCCGGGCAAGGTGATGTCGGGCGATCTCTCGGATGGCATGACCGCCACCACCGTGCAGGGCACCGACGTGACCATCGGCACCACGGACGGTGTCACCGTCGATGGCGCCAAGGTGGTGCAGGCCGACATCGAGGCCAGCAATGGCGTGATCCATGTGATCGACAGCGTGATCCTGCCCAAGTAACGCGCCACACAGCACAGGCGCGGGGCGGCCCAATGGCCGCCCCGTTTTCCTTAGGGCGTATTGCGCCCCATCGAAAACACACCCGTCCCGGGCTTGACCCGGGACCGCGCCGAGGCAGCGTGGAGGCCCCGGCTCGGGGCCGGGGCGATGTGCACCCGATCAGACGCAACGTGCCCTAGCGCGTCTTGCGATCCTCGGGGTGCAGGGATTTTCCCAGGATGTGATCGCTCTTGTGCAGCACATGCTGTGCGGTGGAGACGATCAGCGGATCGGGGGCATGGGCGATCTTGGGATCTTTGCCGGGGTAATCGAGTGCACTGAGGAAATGCCGCATGCAGTTGAGCCGCGCGCGTTTCTTGTCATCGGATTTGACCACCGTCCAGGGCGCATCGGCGGTGTCGGTGTAAAAGAACATCGCCTCTTTCGCCTCGGTGTAATCCTCCCATTTATCAAGGCTCGCCTTGTCGATGGGGCTGAGTTTCCATTGTTTGAGCGGATCGGTCTCGCGGCTGGCAAAGCGGGTGCGTTGTTCGCCCTGCGTGACCGAGAACCAGTATTTGAAAAGCCGGATGCCCGAGCGCACCAGCATCCGTTCCAGCTCGGGGGTCTCGCGCATGAATTCCAGATAATCGTGCGGCTCGCAGAAGCCCATCACGCGCTCCACGCCGGCGCGGTTATACCAAGAGCGGTCATAGAGCACGATCTCGCCCGCTGTGGGCAGGTGCTCGATATAGCGCTGGAAATACCATTGGCCGCGCTCGATATCCGAAGGCTTGTTGAGCGCCACGACGCGCGCGGCGCGCGGGTTGAGATGCTCGGTGAAGCGTTTGATCGTGCCGCCCTTGCCCGCCGCGTCACGCCCTTCGAAGATCAGCACGAATTTCTGCCCGGTCTCTTGCGCCCAAAGCTGGACCTTGAGCAATTCGGCCTGAAGATGCGCCTTTTGCGTCTCGTAGCTGCGCCGGCTCATGCGGGTTTCGTAGGGGTAGTCGCCATTTTCAAAGGCGTGGCGCAGCGAGTTGGGATCGGTCTGGGAGGGGGCGGCGGGCTGGCCCTGTTCCGGTGCCGGAACGAGGTCTGTATTGGCCGGGTCGGGCAGGGCAGCGGTGATGGTCGGGGTTTCGGGTGTGGGCAGGGTGGCTTCGCTCATACGGCACTCCGGTGGGTTGAAATGGTCAATCCAAGGATGATATCCCATCGGAACGGTTCGCGCCTTGAGCGAGGTCAAGGTTTTGTGGGGTCGGACAGGTCTCAGGCCCCAGCCGCACGGGCAAAGGCGACGAGGGCGGCGGTCGATCCGTCGCGGGTGAGGGTGGTGTCGCCGGTCAACATGGCGTCCACATCGACCGCCAGAACCTTGCCCAGTTCCACCCCCCATTGGTCAAAGGAGTTGATCCCGAGGATCACGCCTTCGACGAACACGCGGTGCTCATAGAGCGCGATGATCTGGCCCAGACGGCGCGGGGTCAGGCGGTCGTAGATGAGCGTGGTCGAGGGGCGGTTGCCGGGAAAGACCCGGTGGGCGGCCTGCCGCTCGAGTTCCGCGCCGGTGTAGCCTGCATCGCGCATGAGCGCGCGCGCCTCATTGTGCGAGCGACCGCGCAAGAGGGCCTTGGACTGCGCGAGACAATTGGCCACAAGAAGGCGGTGGTGATGCACAAGCTCTGGTTCATGCCCGGTTGCGGCCACGAGAAATTCGCAGGGGATCACGGCGGTGCCCTGATGGATCAGTTGGTAAAAGGCGTGTTGGCCGTTGGTCCCCGGCTCGCCCCAGACCACGGGGCCGGAAGGACGGCTGAGGGCTGTGCCGGACATGTGCACGCGCTTGCCGTTCGATTCCATCTCAAGCTGTTGCAGATAGGCGGGCAGGCGGGCGAGGCGTTGGTCATAGGGCAGCACGGCGCGGGTGCCATGGCCCATGCCCTGATGGTGCCAGAGACCGATAAGACCGAGCAGGAGGGGCATGTTGTCGAGCGGGGCGGCGGTCTGGAAATGCCGGTCCATCGACTCGGCGCCGCGCAGGAAATCCTCGAACCGCTCGGGCCCGATGGCGATCATCAGTGGCAGGCCGACGGGCCCCCAGACGGAGTAGCGCCCGCCGATGTAATCGCCAAAGCCAAAGACGCGGGAGGCGTCGATGCCCCAGTCTGCGGCTTTGGCGGCGGCAGAGGACACAGCGGCGAAGTGCGGCCCCGGATCGACCCCGGCACGGGTCATCCACGCCTGCGCCGTGGCGGCATTGGTCATGGTCTCGATGGTGGTAAAGGTCTTGGAGGCGACGATCACAAGGGTCGTTGCCGGGTTCAGCCCTGCCAGCGTGTCGGCGATGTCGGCCCCGTCCACGTTCGACACGAAATGACAGCGTGGGCCATCGTGATAGGGGCGCAGCGCGCGCACCGCCATGTCGGGGCCAAGATGCGATCCGCCGATGCCGATATTCACGACATCGGTGATGGGGCCACGCCGGACGGTTTCGGCAAATCGGGCCATGCGCGCGCGGGTGTCGGTGATTTCGGGCATGATATCGCGGCCCGCGATCAAGACCGGCCCGCCCGACAGGTTGCGCAGCGCGGTGTGAAGCACGGGGCGTGCCTCGGTCTCGTTGATGGCCTCGCCTGCGAACATCGCGATGCGGCGGGCGGCGACCCCGGCGCTCTCGGCCAGGGTCAGGAGCGCCGCGCGCGCGGGGGCGGTGAGGGCGGTCTTGGAATAGTCAAAGAGCATCCCGTCGAAGCGGGTTGAAAAGGCCGCGGCACGTTCGGGGGTGTCAAACAGCCCGGCGATGTCGATCCCGTGCGCCGCATGGGCGAATGCCTCAACCTCTGACCACATCCTGAAATCCTCTCACGGGCACCAATGCACTGTTGCTCCGGCTAGCACGGCGGCAATCGGGGCCTCAAGGGGGCGCATGTGCCGCGCGCGGTCAATGGCCGCGCGTTTCTGTGCGCCGGTGATGACCACATGCGTGCAGAGTGCCCCCGCCAGCACCCGTGCCGAGAGGGTGACGCGCGGCTCGTCCAGCCCCGGCGCGCGCATGGGCACGAGGATGGGCGCATCTTCGGCCAGGGCGTCGGTCAGGCGGTCGGCACCGGGAAAGAGCGAGGCGGTGTGCATGTCGGCCCCCATGCCCAGAAGGCAGACATCAATGGGCAGGGCGGGGGCGATGTTGATCTCCAGTTCGGCCAGCACGTCCTCGGGTTCGGGTGATTTGGCGTAGAGCGGCAGGTATCGCGCCGCCGCCGCGCGGTCCCGCAAGAGGCGCTCGCGCAGCAGGCGGGTGTTGGAGCGCAAGTGCACCTCGGGGCGCCAGCGTTCATCCGAGAGCAGGATATCGACCCGGTCCCATTCCAGATCGAGTGCGCAGAGCCCATCAAAGATCGGTCCCGGCGTGGTGCCGCCCGGCACGACAAAGAGCACGCGGTCGCGGTTGCGCAGGGCCTTGCGCAGGTCGGTCGAAAGAATATCCACCAGCCCCATGGCCAGCATCTCATCATCGGCATATTCGAGGAGGGTCATGGTCGTATCTCCCGCCAGCGGCGTCCGTCGCGGTGCATGAGCATCAGCGCGTCATCCGGTCCCGCTGAGCCTGTAGCATAGGGCAGGGGGGCGGCGCCCTCATCCTCCCAATCGGCGATGATCGGGTCGGTCCAGGCCCAGGCCGCCTCGACCTCGTCGCCGCGCATGAAGAGGGTTTGATTGCCGCGGATCACATCCATGATGAGCCGCTCGTAGGCATCGGGGAAATCCGCCTCTTCCGGCCCCAGTGCCTCGGCAAAGGTCATGTCGAGCGGCACGTCGATGAGGCGCATGCCGCCCGGTCCCGGTTCCTTGATCGTCACACCCAGCTCGATCCCCTCATTGGGTTGCAGGCGGATCGTGAGGATATTGCGGTGCCGCCCGGCATCGGCGCCAAAGATCGAATGGGGCGCATCCTTGAACACCACGGCGATTTCGCTGGCGCGGTCGCGCAGGCGTTTGCCGGTGCGCAGATAGAAGGGCGTGCCCGCCCAACGCCAGTTGGAAATATGCGCCTTCAAGGCCACGAAGCTCTCGGTCGTGCTGTCGCGGTTGCCGACCTGATTGCGATAGCCGGGTTGGGTGCCGTCGCCCTCGTATTGCCCGCGCACGACGTTGGTGCGCGCCACCGGATCGAGGGCGCGGATGACCTTGAGTTTTTCGTCGCGCACGGCGTCGGGTTCGAATTTCGCGGGCGGCTCCATCGCGATGAGGCACAGAAGCTGCATCATGTGGTTTTGCACCATGTCGCGCATGGCACCGGATTTGTCATAGTAATCACCGCGCCCGCCCACGCCCACGGATTCCGCCACGGTGATCTGGATGTGATCGACATATTGGCTGTTCCAGAGCGGTTCAAAGAGGACATTGCCAAACCGAATCGCCATCAGATTCTGCACGGTTTCCTTGCCGAGATAATGGTCGATCCGGTAAATCTGACCTTCGCTAAAGTGCCGCGCCAAGGTGCGGTTGAGGTCGCGCGCGGTTTCCAGATCACGGCCAAACGGCTTTTCCACCACGATGCGGCTGCGCTCGTCGGCCATGCCGTGTTTGTGCAGGCGTTTGGCCAGATCGCCAAAGAGGGCGGGCGCCACCGAGAAGTAAAAGGCGCGGATGCGGTCGGGGCGCATGAGGGCGGCCAGAGGTTCCCAGCCTTCGGTGCCGCGCGCATCAAGGGTGACAAAATCGAGCAGGTCGAGAAAGGCCGTCAGATCCTTTTTGCGGGCTGATTCCTCGTCTCCGAATTCCAAGATCGCTTCGCGTGCCATGGTGCGATAGCCGTCGCGGTCCATATCGCCGCGCGCCGCCCCGATCAGGCGCACGTCACCCTCGATCTGGCCTGCGACAAAGCGGCGAAAGAGGGCCGGCAGGATTTTGCGGCGTGCAAGATCGCCGGTGCCGCCAAAAATCACCAGATCGAAGGGATCGACCGGGATTACCCGAGAGGCCATGGTCCATCTCCTTTGCTCGTCCTGTGCCCGGTTGTCGGACGCATTGCCAGTGGTCACAAGCTTATCATGTCGGGGCGTCTTCACAATGGCGTCAGAACGCTTCACTTGCCAGACCTCGGACGATAGGTGAGAAAAAGAAAACAGACTTTGGATATGTTCATGAAAGATTCCATCGCCGTTCCGGCCAATCAGGGCAAGTTTGTGGACCCTGCGCGCACAGCCAAGGGGGAAGAGCGTGCCCGCGTCGCGCTCAGCCACCCGGACACGTTGTGGTTCAATACCGGGACGCTGTGCAATATCGAATGCCGCAACTGCTATATCCTCAGCTCTCCCAGCAATGACGCGTTGGTCTATATCACCGAATCGGAGGTGCGCGATTATCTGGCGCAGGTGCGCGACCGGGGCTGGCCGCTGCGCGAGATCGCCTTTACCGGCGGGGAGCCGTTCATGAACCCCGAGATGATCGGCATGGCGCGGGCGGCGCTGGCGGCGGGCTATGAGGTGCTGATCCTGACCAATGCCATGCGTCCGATGATGCGCAAGGCGATGCGTGCGGGGCTGAGTGATCTGGCACAGGCATGGGGTGACAAGCTGACGCTGCGGATTTCGGTCGATCACTGGTCCGAGTCCTTGCATGACGAGGAGCGCGGGGCGGGGGCATTTTCCAAGACGCTGGAGGGTATGTGCTGGTTGCGGGATCATGGTGTGCGCATGACCGTGGCCGGGCGCACCGTCTGGGGCGAGAGCGAGGCGGCCTCGCGCGCGGGCTATGCGGCGTTTTACGCTGAACATGGGTTTGAGATTGATGCCCATGATCCGGTCGCAACCGTGCTCTTTCCCGAGATGGACGAGGGGGCCGAGGTGCCCGAGATCACCACCGCCTGTTGGGACATTCTGGGCAAGCGGCCCGAGGACACCATGTGCGCCTCGTCGCGCATGGTGGTGAAGCGAAAGGGAGCGGCGCGGCCTGCGGTTGTGGCCTGCACGTTGTTGCCCTATGCGCCCGAGTTCGAATTGGGCGAGACGCTGGCCGAGGCCGAGCGCGATGTGGCGCTGAACCATCCTCATTGCGCCAAGTTCTGCGTGCTGGGCGGGGCGAGTTGTTCGCGGTGAAGGGGCGGGTTTTGGCCTGTTCCTAACATTGGCCTCAATACCCAAAGCGCGGAATCAAGGCGCGGCACGCGCCGCCGCGCAGCGCCCGTCCGCCCCACCGGGCGGGTGCTGCACGGCTTATCGCTCAGGTCCAATCTTACCGTCCGGCAACCTGCCCCACCTCACGCGCCCTTGAGCAGGCGGTCCGCCTTTTTGCGCACCAGCACCGAGCGCAGGTCGTGCATCGCCAAAAGGAGCGCATCCGTGACCTGTTCCAGCTGGTCATCTGTCGCCTTGGATTGCACCCAATGGGTCGTGGTGTTGAGGTAATCCACCGCGCGCAGGATATCGTCGATGTCGCGGTATTCAACCAGTTTGAGCCGTTCTTCCATCCAAGCGGTGATGGCGGCGATGTCGGCGTCGTTCAGGGCGCGGTCGCCATGCGGCTTGATTTCGGATTTTCGGATATTGACGGTGGCGATCTGTTCCATCTCGATCCGGCGCTGCCGGTTCTCGGTATCGACCCGAAACACGAAGGCCCCATTTTCACGGACCCTGAAATAATAATCCGGCAGATCGCCCGCCATCCGTCCCCCTAGCTCAGCCCTTTGCAGAATGACTGTATCCGCGTGCAGGCCTCTTTGAGCGATTCATCTGAGGTTGCATAGCTGATCCGGAAGTTCGGGGATAGCCCAAAGGCCGCGCCAAAAACCACGGCGACGCCGGTTTCCTCCAACAATGCCGTGGCAAAGGCCTCGTCATTCGCAATCACCGCGCCGCCCGCGCTGGTCTTGCCAATGAGACCGGCAATCGACGGGTAGACATAAAAGGCACCATTGGGCGTGGGGCAGTCGATGCCCTCGACCTCGTTCAGCATCTTGACCACCAGATCGCGGCGGCGGGCAAAGACGGTGTTGTTCTCGGCGATGAAATCATGGCTGCCGTTCAGCGCCTCGACGGCTGCCCATTGGCTGATGGTGCAGGGGTTCGAGGTGCTTTGTGACTGGATCTTGCGCATGGCGGCAATCAGGTCTTGTGGCCCGGCGAAGCCGATCCGCCAGCCGGTCATGCAATAGGCCTTGGACACGCCATTGCAGGTGAGCGTGCGGTCATAAAGCGCCGGTTCCACCTGCGCGGGTGTGCAGAATTCAAAGCCGTCATAGGCCAGATGTTCATACATGTCGTCGGTCATCACCCAGACATGCGGATGGCGCAAGAGCACATCCGTGAGCGTCTTCAATTCATCCCAGGTATAGCCCGCGCCGGTGGGGTTCGAGGGTGAGTTGAAGATGAACCAGCGGGTTTTCGGCGTGATCGCGGCCTCGAGCGCCGCAGGTGTCAGTTTGAACCCGGTCTCGATCCCTGCGGGCACGATCACCGGCTCGCCGCCCGCGAGGAGCACCATATCGGGGTAGCTGACCCAATAGGGCGCGGGGATAAGCACCTCGTCGCCGGGGTTGAGCGTGGCCATGAGGGCATTGTAGAGGATCTGCTTGCCGCCCGAGGCGACGCTGACCTGGGCGGGCACATAGTCCAGCCCGTTGTCGCGTTTGAACTTGGCGCAGATTGCAGCCTTCAGCTCGGGGATGCCGTCAACGGCGGTATATTTGGTCTTGCCGTCCTCGATGGCGCGGATGCCTGCGGCGCGGATATGCGCGGGCGTGGCGAAATCCGGCTCTCCGGCGCCGAGGCCG
>JBLRXE010000055.1:0-10206 GCA_047920895.1 Roseovarius sp. | reverse complement strand
GCGTTATGCTGCCGGTCCGTTGGTGCGGGTGGAGGGACTTGAACCCCCACGCCTTGCGGCGCCAGAACCTAAATCTGGTGCGTCTACCAATTTCGCCACACCCGCATCCGTCACGCGTGCCCTCGCGGGCCGCTGGCGCGGTGTCTAGCAAAGCGCCCCGCCGGATGCGAGAGGAAAATTCAGCGCAGCCTCGCGTAATCTGGTCGAAAAAAGGCAGGACATTAACCAAATCTTGCCATATTCTAGGTGTAATTGAGGCAGAACATAAGCGAGACACGCCATGAAACCGAAAACGGTCGGGCGGTCAGATGGCGGATTGGCCGTCTTGCCACCTACGGATACATGCGGCCTGTTGGCCGACAGCATCATTCTCACCCTCGCCGGAGAACGGCGCGTCTCGGACCTGAAGGTTGGTGATCGCGTCATCACCCGAGACAGCGGCACGGCGGTGCTCTCCGGCATCGTCCGGCACAGGCTGCGCGGGGCAGCGGTGCGGATCTTGGCCGGCAGCCTCGGGCATACGCGGCCCGAACAGGATGTGACCCTGCCAGCCGGGCAACTCCTATTGGTGCGGGACTGGCGTGCCAAGGCGCTGTTTGGCGACACGCAAGCACTCGTGCCCGCGACGCGGCTGGTGGATGGAGAGTTTGTAACGCTCGAGGCGGCGCAGGAAGTAACCCTCTTCACCCTCGACTTCGCAATCCCCCATATTCTCTATGTAGACGGGTTGGAACTGGCCAGCAGTTCTGAAATGCGGCTTGACGCCCGCGCTGCCTGAGGCGGCAGCGCGCGCAGCACTTCAGGCAAGATTTCGGGCAGATCCTCGGCAATCAATCCGGGGCCAAAGCGATTGGCGCATTCTAAATGCAGCCAAGCCGCAGTTTCGGCTGCTTGCATCGGGGCAAGCCCGCGCGCCATCAGCCCGGTGACAAACCCTGCCAACACATCGCCCGAGCCTGCGGTGGCCAACCACGGCGCGGCGCGGTCATAGGCAGCGCAATTGATCGCGCAAGCCCCATCGGGCGCGGCGATCACCGTATCGGGCCCCTTGAAAAGCACCACGCAGCCAGCACGCCGGGCTGCCTCGCGCGTTGCCTCCACCTTGGAAAAGGCCGGGCCACGGGTGGCTGGCGCAGCCAGTTTTTCGGCGATGTCGGGAAAAAGGCGCGCGAACTCCCCGGCGTGAGGCGTCAGAACACAGCCCTCGTGCAACAACCCGAACAACGCGGTATCCTGCGCAATCGCCGTCAGCGCATCCGCATCCAGCACCACCGGACGGCCCATGTAAGGCGGATGCCCGTCAGCTGCATCCAACGCCGCTGCGATCAAGCCCGACTCATGCAGCCCGATGCCCAGTCCCGGCCCCAGACAGAGCGCGGTGATCCGCTTGTCTTGCAAGATGTCGCTCAGCGCCGGGCCATCCTCGATCCGCCGCAGCATGAGCGCGGTGATATGCCCCGCCACCTCCATTTGCGCTGATCCGGGCACGCCAAGCGTCACCACCCCCGCGCCGATCCGCAGGCTGCCCCGCGCCGCCAGCCGCGCCGCGCCGGTCCTTCCCGCCCCCCCAGTCAGGATCAGCGCGTGACCATGGCCGTATTTATGCGCCGATACTGCCTTGTCGAGGCTCGCTGCGTGGGGGGGCGCAACCAACCTGACCGCGTCCGTCACCCGTGCCGCAAGACCGATGTCCGCCACCACGACCCGCCCGCAGACCTCTGGCCCAGTCGCCAGCACATGACCCAGCTTGGGCGCGTGAAATGTGACCGTAAGCGCCGCGCGCACCACGGCGCCACCCGCGCCCACGACCCGCCCGCTGTCGCTGCATAGACCCGATGGCAAATCCACCGCGACAATGCGGGCGGCTGCGGTTGCGGCCCCCGCACCCGACCGCAATCCCCAGGCGCGCGCAGCCCCCTCCAGGGGCCGCCGCAGGCCGGTGCCGAACAGGGCATCGACGATCAGCGCCGCGCCCTGCCCCTCAGTCGGCATCCGCGCGAGATCGTGCACCGTCCCCATGGCGCACCATCGGTCATGGTTCATCCGCGCATCAGGCGGAAGCCGCGCCGGATCACCCAGCAAATACGCGTCCACCTGCCAGCCCCATTCCTTCAGCCGCCGCGCGATGACAAACCCGTCGCCGCCATTGTTGCCAGGACCGCAGAGCACAAGCGCCTTATGCGGGGCCTGTGCCAGGTCAGGCCATTCGGCGAACACCGCCGCGACCACAGCGCGCCCCGCCCGCTCCATCAGTTCACGCCCAGTGACATCCCCCGACTCGATGGCCGCCTGTTCAAGGGTGCGCATTTCAGCGGCTGTTAGAATTTCGAACATACCCGGCCCCTTTGCGTTTCACTTTCGCCGATTTTTTCGGCATTTTGCCTATTTTTTGCGCAATCACTTCACTCACCCCGTCACAAGCGATGTAAAAACCAGCTTAACCGATTGAGCCTCTGCGTGAGAAGTGGTCTGCACATTCGCAACGTAACCGTGGGAGGCCCGAGCGATGAAAAAGATCGAAGCGATTATCAAACCCTTCAAACTCGACGAGGTGAAAGAGGCGCTTCAAGAGGCTGGTATTCAGGGCCTTTCGGTCATCGAGGTCAAGGGGTTCGGGCGGCAGAAGGGCCACACGGAACTCTATCGCGGTGCGGAATATGTGGTCGATTTCCTGCCCAAGGTAAAAATCGACGTCGTGCTCGATGACGATCAGGTGGACGCGGCCATCGCAGCGATCATCGACGCGGCCAAAACGGACAAGATCGGCGACGGCAAGATTTTCGTCAGCCCCGTCGAACAAGCCATTCGCATCCGCACCGGTGAGTCCGGTTCCGACGCGCTCTAAAATATACTCTAACAAGAAAAGGACAAGAGAATGAGCAAGGACGCAGTTCTCAAGCTGATCAAAGACGAGGACGTCGATTACGTCGACATCCGCTTTACAGATGTGCGCGGCAAGCTTCAGCATGTGACCATAGTTGCCGACCTGGTTGACGAGGATTTCATCGAAGAGGGTTTCATGTTCGACGGCTCTTCAATTGCCGGCTGGAAGTCGATCGAAGCCTCCGACATGAAGCTGATGCCCGACACGGAAAGTGCCTATGTCGATCCGTTCTACGCGGAGAAAACGCTCTGCATTCATTGTTCGGTGGTCGAACCCG
Source organism: Roseovarius sp. (assembly GCA_047920895.1). Classification (GTDB taxonomy): domain Bacteria; phylum Pseudomonadota; class Alphaproteobacteria; order Rhodobacterales; family Rhodobacteraceae; genus Roseovarius. The sequence continues at coordinate 7,045 of JBLRXE010000055.1, read as the reverse complement.
ACACCGGCGAATCCTATGACCGCGACCCGCGCGGCACAGCGGAGAAAGCCGAGGCTTATCTGAAATCTTCCGGTATCGGCGATGTGGCCTATTTCGGGCCCGAAGCGGAATTTTTCATCTTCGACGACGTGCGTTTCTCGAACACCATCAACAAAGTCTCCTATCAGGTGGACGCTGTTGACGCATCTTGGAATAGCGACACCGAATACGAGATGGGCAACACCGGCCATCGTCCGGGCCTCAAAGGCGGTTATTTCCCTGTAAACCCGATTGACGACGCCCAAGACCTGCGCGCCGAGATGCTCTCGACCATGAAGCGAATCGGCATGAAGGTGGACAAGCATCATCACGAAGTCGCAAGCTGCCAGCACGAATTGGGCCTCATTTTCGGCACGCTGACCAAGCAGGCCGACGAGATCCAGAAATACAAATACATCATTCACAATGTGGCACATGCCTATGGCAAGTCGGCCACCTTCATGCCCAAGCCGATCTATGGCGACAACGGCTCTGGTATGCATGTGAACATGTCGATCTGGAAAGACGGCAAGCCGCTCTTTGCGGGCGACCAATACGCTGACCTGAGCCAGGAGGCGCTGTATTTCATCGGCGGCATTCTCAAACACGCCAAGACGCTCAACGCCTTCACCAACCCCGGCACCAACAGCTACAAGCGGTTGATCCCCGGCTTCGAGGCCCCCGTTCTGCGCGCCTATTCGGCCCGCAACCGGTCTGGCTGCGTGCGTATTCCGTGGACCGAAAGCCCCAAGGCCAAGCGCGTCGAGGCCCGTTTCCCTGACCCGAGCGCCAACCCTTATCTGGCCTTTGCGGCCCTGCTGATGGCCGGTCTGGATGGTATAAAATCCAAGATCAATCCTGGCGAGGCGATGGACAAGAACCTCTACGATCTGCCCGCAGAAGAGCTGAAGGACATCCCGACCGTCTGCGGGAGCCTGCGCGAAGCCCTCGAGTGTCTGGCCGCCGATCACGATTTCCTTCTGGCCGGTGATGTATTCACCAAGGACCAGATCGACGCCTATATCGCGCTCAAGATGGAAGAGGTGCACAAATACGAACACACGCCGCATCCGGTCGAATTTGGCATGTATTACAGCTGCTGACCGAAAGTACCGCTTTCGAAAATTCAGGGCACCCCATGCGGGGTGCCCTTTTCGTATCCCACTCACCGTTGCGTGATTGGCATCAATATCCCGCTTTTTGAGGAATTGCCCAAATTAATCCTCATTTGAAACAAATATGCTCCACCTTCGGTTGTCATTAAGAGAACAACGGTAACGCTGAAAATGGAACATCCCATGACCAATACCCCACAAACGGTTACGGCAGGGCTAGTATTTCTCGGTACGAGAACCTTCGATGTCGTCCGGATCGGAAACAGGGTCAGCATGGTTCTGGACCGGCTGAACGAACAAACAACGGGCTTGCGGATCATCTCCGATTGCACCGCGAACCTCTATTCCGATCACTTCGTTCTCAGGATCGAGCTCAAACAGGATCACAAGCTGGCTGCACTGGATCAGCCCGCCAGCCTCTTTCTCTCGCTGAGCCTCTCGCAAAACGATCCAGAGGCACCGCCCCTGACCCAACTGGCCCTTTCCGTCATGGCGCATGTGCTACGGGCGTTGCACAGCACGATGGCCCCCGATCATGTGCAATGGACCCAGCCTTTTGCCCTCCTCAGCCATGCCGAGTTTCTCGAGGCTGTCACCTTTCGGGACGAGGAAGAGGTACCCGAACCTCAGGCAGAGATCATCCCTCATCCCAAGGCAGAGGCCGCGCGTTGCCGCTTGCCGGATATTGAGCTCACCCATCAGGCCCTGCATGCCCGCTTTGAGTCAACACAGGATACCGCACCCGGTGATCGCGCGTCCGACGCCTTGCGCGCGGCGTTTCGAGACAGCGGCGAACCGACAGGCGCCACGACATCTCAGCCCGGCAGCATCCGCGAGAGTACAGACCCCCTGCGCCTCAGCGTCTGGATGATGACGATTACACTGGGTCTCTTTGCCCTGCCGGTTGCCGCAGCCCTTGCCATCATCAACCTGATCCGGGGCGAGAACCTGCGCCTTGCCTCTCAAACGGCAGCGATTACCGGCCTGTTCATCACCTTGCAGTCCTATGGCACCACGGCACAGGCGTTGCAAACCGTGCAGGATCTTCTGGGATGACCGTAGCCGGAAAATTCCCCTCGGACGCGCCCTTGTGGCATGCGCGCGACGCGTTACACTCTACCCCAAATCTGTTGCACGGGAGATTGTAATGTTCACGCCGACGATGCGCCGCCTTCAGCCCCTCGCCATGGCGCTTGGCTTCGGCCTTATGAGCAACGGCGCTGTGGCCGCGCCCTGTGGCAATACCGCAGATGGGTTTTCCCAGTGGAAAGCCGCCTTTGCCAAGCAAGCCGCCGCCGAAGGGGTCGGCCAACGGGGGCTGGAGGCTCTGGCCGGGGCGCAATACGCCAGCGGCACCATCGCGGCGGATCGCAACCAGAAGAGCTTCAAATACAGCCTCGAGAAATTCATGCAGGTGCGCGGGGCCTCGACCATCGTGGCCAAAGGTCGCAAGCGCCGCACAAAGGATGCCGCCTTTTATGACGCGCTGGAGCGGCAATATGGCGTGCCTGCCGGCGTACTGATCGCCATTCACGGAATGGAAACCGCCTTTGGCGGCTTCATGGGCGACAGTTCCGTGGTGTCGGCGATTGTCACGCTTACCTATGATTGCCGTCGCTCCGATTTCTTTCGCCCCCATGCCCTCGGGGCGCTCAAGCTGGTGGATCTGGGCGCCATCACAGCCCAGACCAAGGGGGCAAAACATGGTGAATTGGGTCATACCCAGTTTCTGCCGGGAAATGCCCTGCGCTACGGGGTCGATGCCAATGGCGACGGGCGGGTCGATTTCTACAATCTCACCGACGCGCTTGCCTCGACAGCAAATTTCCTGCGCCAAAAGGGTTGGCAGCCCGGTCAGGGCTATCAGGAAGGTCAGCCAAATTTCGCTGTTATCCAGCAATGGAACGCCGCTGGTGTCTATCAAAAAGCGATTGCCCTCATGGGCGCGCAAATAGACGAGGGCTGACCGGGACTGACGGACAGTCGTCCTCTTCCGCTCTCATGTAAAGTGCCAAGTATGTCCGGTTTCACCTGAACACACCCAAGAACGGGGCACGAAATGAGCAGACAAACTTACGGCCAGATCGCCGCATTGGAGTTCTTTGATCCTCCGGAAATGGACTTTCCCGACATTGTCGAGGAGTTGGACATCGCCTCTCAACGCCTTGCGCCGCAATTGCGCCGCCTGACCTGGGATGGTGACGACATCGCGCTGATCGACCGGGACGCGGTGCGTATCGCGCTTGGCTGGCTTCCGGGCGGGGACGATGGCCAAGCAAGCTATCTCGTGCTGGCTGTGGGGCCACGCAACGCCAAACGCAATGTAACGCTCGATCCCGAAGCCTACGAGATGCTGACCCGGCGCCTGGTCGAACGGGTGCGCGGCTATCTGCCATTTGACGCGGTTCTGCATGGGACCGCGAACCGCCCCATCGGCAGCGCACTCATCGACATGACATTCGAGCTTTTGTCCGTCTCAGCCACTGAGGCCGCGCACCACCGCCGCCCAGCCACGCGGCAGGCCAGAACCCACGACAAAGGGGACCGGGTCAAGAGCCGCCCACGCCCCAAGCAGCCCATCCCCGAGGACGCCATAGACGCACAAGTGGCGGTGCCGGGCGCCTCCTTGCCGATGCGGCTGACAATCGTGACCTTTGGTCTCACCCTGTTTCTGCATGTGCCGCCGCTCGGTGCTGCCCTCTTGACCTATACCACCCTGCGCGAGGCGCAGCCGCTCTTTGCTTGAGCGGCAAGAGATGGCGCGTCCTGAGCGTCAGTCACGCGCGGCACGCGCCAAAATATATGTGTGGATCGAGAACACACAGGCGCGCGTTTGCGGCAGGCGCAGCACGCATTGACGCTCGCTGCGCAGATAGGGATAGTCGGCTTCGGCGCTCGGCTGCACCCGTGACCGGGGCTGGTGCAATGTCGCATCCGCATAGCGCAGCGCATTGAACCGCCAGAGCGGTCGCCCCTCCTGCACCCCGTCAAAGAGCCGCTGCACCCGGCGCGCGAGGCTCTCGTCATAGGCCTTGACCGGCACATGAATGGTGGTCAGCGGCCGACCGATCTTGTCCGCCAGATGCCAGCTTGCCGGAAAGCATAGAACGGCGGCGGTCAGCACATGCTCATCGTCCCGCCGTTCCATGAGGCAGAGGTCTTCTTGCACCAATTGCCCCAGCGTTCCCATCGGGTCAGCCCTGTCAACCGGCACGACCACACCATCGGGGCGCTGCACCTGATTTGCAGAAACATGATAGCTTTGGCCGTATTCCCGCAACCAATCCAGCACAAATTGCAAAAGCTCCGCCGCTGCCGGGCCTGCCCCGTCCGTCACCGCCAGCACCTCGGCGCGGCGCTCGGACAAGAGACACGCCCGCTCGGCCATCTGCCCGACAAAGGCCTCATCGACCTGCAACCAATCGGCCAACGCAAGCGGTGAAATCCCCGGCAGGGCATGCGCGCCCTCGGGATCATAGGGCAATCGGGTCTGGAGAATCTCAGTCATGGTGCAAACCTAGCCAAGCCCACGCCCCGCCGCATCCGCAAAATCCATAGCCCGGTGATAGCATGTTTCCATCCGGTATGCCTTGCGCGGGCCGCGCACGCGCCATGTGACCGCGAACGCAGGCCATGCTGTGAAATCGTAATGTCCGTCATATTGGTCGGGGTCGCACCAATGCGCGGCCTCGCCCCCCTGTGGCGGCACTTTATGAAAAAACCGCCCATCGTCGAACCACACCGACAGATCGTGAGACCACAGATAGCGCCGCTCAGCCGCAAACCGCGTGCCGTCGCCCAGAACCATCTCGCCAGTCTCGTGACAGGCTAGCCCCTTGGGATCAGGATGCCAAACCGCCTGCCCCGTCAGCCGCGCGCGCGAGCCATCGGCATGGTGAATGACACGCTCAAGCGTCCAGACGCCTGCGAAATCATGGAGGGTCACGGTGCGTATCATGCGCACGACCTGCGACACTCCCCCGCGATTCGCAAGCCGGGTCAACAGGGTCGCAGCCAATCACGGCGATGAAGGCCGCCGCAAGATCAACACCAGACCGATGCCAAGACCAGCACCCAGACCATCGGCCGCAAGATCCGCCCATTCAGCGCCGCGCCCGAAATACGGCTGCACGATCTCGATCAGCCCGCCGTAGGCCACGGCAGCAATCCAGATCAGCGGCCAATGACGCGGGTACTGGAGGGTCATCGGGATCACCAGAACCCCGAAGGCTACGACATGCGCCAACTTGTCCAGCCCGACAAGCGACGATGCCCCTTCAGAAGAGGGCATCAGCGTGGTGATACCAATGGCCAGCATCAGCAGGAACGTCAGAATTTTTGCCATACCTGCCCATAGCCCCGATGCCGCATCGCATCAAGGGATGCCACCGAAGTCAACGAACGCCTCAGGCACCGCCTCACGTTTCTGATGAGCCTTTCTTGCCCGATGTCCCAAGAAGCGGCGTCAGCGGATCACATGCACCGCGCAGGCCGCGTGGCGCACCACCTTGGCGGCAGTGGAGCCAAGCAAGAGATCCTGCATGCCGGGCCGGTGGCTGGCAATCACGATGCAATCGGGCTTGTGGGCCTCGGCCCAATCAAGGATGGTGCGGCTCGAATGCCCCTCGACCACATGCGCCGAAGCCTTGGGCAGGGTGGCCGCGATTTCGGCCAGTTCGGCCTCGATCACCTTGCGCGCGTCGCTGGCATAGCCCTGCGGCAGGTAAGAGATGGCATAGCTCGGCACCTGCTCAATCACATGCAGAAGGCTGATGCGCCCCGCCTGCCCCGCCAAAAGCTGCGCCACACGCAGCGCCGCGTTCGAATCGCGGTCCTGTTCGAACGATACGGGCACCAGAATATGTGCATACATGGCCTGTCCTTTCGTGTTGCCTGCGTTCATTATCACGCGGCAGGAACAAGGCTGCCATGATCCAGATCAGGCGCGTATCACTCCTGAATCGCGCGCACCTCGGCCGCGACCTGCGCCGCCCATTCGCCGATGATGGGCAGAAATTCAATCTGGCTGAGCGCCCAGATCATCGCGGACAATAGCACCGTCGCCCCCAGCACCGTGCCAAGCCCGACGGCAAGACCGCGCGCCAGATTGAACGCCAACATGCGTGGAATGGAGTTGTGCACCCGGATGAATCGATGCGCGTTCAACCGCTCCATCTCGCGGCGCAGCGCCGCCACTTCGCGTGTCAACTCGTCGGACGGCCCGGTATCCCCGCTCATCCAAAGGTCGCCGCCACGTCATACATCACCGGCTCGAACCCCTTGCACAGCGCGCTGATCTCGCGGTTGCGGGCGCGCATTTCGTCGCTGCGCAGCATGGCCTGAAAATCCGCGCGCGCGCGCCATTGCGAGTAATTGGCGATGCGGGTCTGGGCGTCGTTCACATGCAGGCCTGCCGCGATGAACCCCGGTTGATGCGAGATGAAATCGCGGTAAGCGGTGGTCAGCAGGTCCATCAGATCCTGACAGGTGCCGGGCGTCACCTCAAAGGTGGTGATCACGGTCTGGTGATCGGTGGTGGGGATGATATGGGGCATGACATGGCTCCTTTTGGAGTTGGAGCGTAACACGCGGCCCCGGTTCGGTAAATTCCCGGCACGTCTTAACCCGCGCTTTACTCTTTTTAACGAGGGTTAACGCGGAGGTAACGATGTTGCGACGCCTGATCCTTGCGTTGGCGGTGCTGCCGTGGCTGGAGGGCACGGTCGAGGCGGGCGCGTGGCCGCGCGCCAAGGGGCAGACGTTTCTGGTGGCGGCGGGGCAGGTTGACGCACCGGATCAGACCGGCCTCACACGGCAGAGCTTCACGCTCTATGCCGAGTATGGCGCGACCGAGCGATTGACGCTGGGGCTGGATCTGGGGGGGGATGCGCTGCGGATGACCAAGGCCATTG
>JBLRXE010000054.1:0-10230 GCA_047920895.1 Roseovarius sp. | reverse complement strand
TCCAGGCGTGCCATCCTCATTTTTGCCAAACTCGCCGGCAACGACGCCCTTGACATCTCCTGCCTCTCCATAGACCAACTCGGAACAGGACATGCCCGGGAAAATCTCGACGCCAAGCTCCTCGGCCTGTTCCGCCATCCAGCGGCAGACATTGCCCATGCTTACGATGTAATTCCCATGATTGTTCATCAGCGGCGGCATCGGAAAATTCGGAACCCGAATACGCCCGGCCTCGCCCAGCATGTAGAAATTATCCTCGGTTACGGGCGTGTTCAGCGGCGCTCCTTTTTTCTTCCAGTCCGGGATCAAGGCATTCAGACCACAAGGATCGAGCACCGCGCCCGACAGGATATGCGCCCCCACTTCGGAACCTTTTTCAAGAACCACGACAGCACAATCGGGATCAAGCTGCTTGAGGCGGATCGCTGCCGACAGACCGGCCGGGCCCGCGCCCACGATCACAACGTCATAGTCCATCGTCTCACGTGCTATCTCGGTCATCGTCCTAATCCTTTTTCAGGGCGCAGCTATGAAAGGCCAACGCGCAACAAAGTTGCGAGTGTGACTAGCCTGCGCCTGCGTCCAGCGTCAATTGAAACACGACGTAAAGCCGTTTTGAAAACGGCAATTTGTCACGTCAGGGTGCCTAATCTATTTGGCTGCGCGATCCGCTCTTGCAATCGGGCGCACCCTTCGGGCAATCTGACTGGAAATTCGAGGTGTGATGTGACGGGGTCAGCTATCCAGCGGCCCCGCTTCTGACAATGGACGGTTGAAATGGAAAAGATCCCGATGACGGCTGGCGGCCATGCCGCGCTTGAGGTTGAGTTGAAACAGCTAAAATCGGTCGAACGGCCCGCGATCATCCGGGCCATCGCCGAGGCGCGCGAACATGGCGACCTGAGCGAGAATGCCGAATACCATTCGGCCAAGGAAAAACAGTCCTTCATCGAAGGGCGGATCAAGGAACTCGAAGGGATTCTGAGTCTTGCCGAGGTGATCGATCCGGCAAAGCTGTCGGGGCCGATCAAATTCGGCGCGACGGTCACGCTGGTGGACGAGGATTCCGGCGAGGAACGCACCTATCAGATCGTGGGCGAGCATGAGGCCAGCATCGAAAAGGGCCTCTTGAATATCAAATCCCCGATTGCCCGGGCACTTATCGGCAAAGAAGGGGGCGATAGCGTCGAAGTGCGCACGCCCGGTGGTGATCGCGCCTATGAGGTGATAAAGGTCGCCTATATCTGACAGGCACCTCATCATGCGCAAAGCCCGCAGCGATAATGGCCCCGCCAAGGGGTTTGATACCAAGTCCGAACCCGAGCGCGTGACGGCGATCGAACTGATCGCCGTGGCGCTCTCGGCGCTGTGGCTGTTGGGTTCGGCAGTGTTCTTTCTAGTCCTGACCCCGCAGACCGAGACCGGCGGCGGCGCGCTGCAATTCGTCATTGTGCTGATTGCGGTCTTTATGCCGGTGGCGATGATCTGGGTCGGGGCCACTGCCGCCCGCACCAGCCGGGTGATGCGCGACGAGAGCCGCCGCTTGCGCGCCGCCATCGACGCGATCCGCGCCGCCTATGTCGCCCAGAACCAGACCCTTGGTCAGACTGTAGACAAGACGGTCAGCCAGAAACTTGACGAAATCGCCGCCGCCCAGCGCAAGACCGAAACGGCCTTGGCGACGTTTTCCTCAATTCGCGTTGGCTTGCCGGAACCGCGCCCGGTGCTTGCTCCGGCACCTGCCGCCAGCGATCCCGGCGATCAGGTGTCGCTGCCACTTGGCACCTCCGCCGAGGAGATCCAGGCCCCGCTCGAACGCGCCGATTTCATCCGCGCCCTGAATTTCCCCGACAACCCCGAGGACAAGGCTGGCTTTGCCGCCTTGCGCCGCGCCCTCAAGGACCGGCCCACCGCCCAGTTGATCCGCGCCTCACAGGATATTCTGACACTTATGTCGCATGATGGCATCTACATGGATGACCTGCGCCCTGACATGGCGCGCCCCGAGGTCTGGCGCCGCTTTGCGGACGGCGAGCGTGGCCGCACCATCGCCGCCTTGGGCGGCATCCGCGACCGCTCATCGCTGGCGCTGACAGCTGCGCGGATGAAACAGGACACGATCTTTCGCGACGCTGCGCATCACTTCCTGCGCCGTTTCGACAAGATGTTCACCCAATTTTCCGGAACCGCCAGCGATGCCGAAATCTCGGAACTCTCCGAAACCCGCACCGCCCGGGCCTTCATGCTCTTGGGGCGTGTTGCCGGCACCTTCGACTGATCGGCTTTGCGGCTTCATCTGGCCACAAATACCTCGGGGGGTCCGGGGGGCAGCGCCCCCCGAGCATCCTTTGCCCCGTTCCGGGAGCCTCGGGGGTAGAGCCTCCACTCTCCGATTGCCCCCGCGAAAAATCCACGGCATGATGCGCGCCTGAGGAGATATGATCGATGCGCAAGTTTCTCGTCGTGCTGGATGACAGCCGCGAATGTCTCAACGCCATGCGCTTTGCCGCGATGCGCGCGGCCCATACAGGGGCCGGGGTGGAAATCCTCGCCGTGATCCCGCCCGAGGAGTTCAACCACTGGATCGGCGTGGGCGATCTGATGCGCGAGGAACAGCGTGAGCGGATCGAGGCGCATTTCGAGGTCTTTGCCAAATGGATGCGTGACAAGCAGGGAATTGATCCCGAACTGGTGATCCGTGAAGGCGACCCGTCGGTTGAAATCATCGCGCAGGTTCAGGACGACCCGGCCATAGGCGTGCTCGTGCTGGGGGCTGCCACCGGCAAGAAGGGGCCCGGCCCTCTGGTCACGCAACTGACCAAGACCGCAGGCACCCTGCCAATTCCCATCACCATCGTGCCCGGCGATCTGACCAAAGAACGGCTCGAGGCCATCACCTGAGACGCGCCGCATCAGTTTAGAATCGTTCCAATCCTTGACACCAGAGGGCGTCGGGCGCATATCTTTGGCAACCACGAAAGGGCGCGCCATGTTCATCCAGACCGAATCCACCCCCAATCCTGCGACACTGAAATTCCTGCCCGGTCAGACCGTGCTCGAAGCTGGCACCGCCGATTTTCCAAACGCCGACAAGTCCGGGAACTCCCCATTGGCAGAGCGTATTTTCCGCGTGCCAGGGGTGGCGGGCGTGTTCTTCGGCAATGATTTCGTGACCGTCACCAAGGGCGAGGCGATCGAATGGGACCATATCAAACCCGCGATTTTGGGCGCGATCATGGAGCATTACCAATCCGGTCAGCCGGTCATGCTGGGCGAGGCCGGTGGTGCGTCGGGTCATGCCGAACACAGCGGCGAGGATTCGGCCATCGTGAACCAGATCAAGGAATTGCTGGATACCCGCGTTCGGCCCGCCGTAGCGCAGGATGGCGGCGACATTACATTCCATGGCTTTGACCGTGGCGTGGTCTATCTTCACATGCAAGGCGCTTGCGCGGGTTGCCCGTCCTCGACCATCACGCTCAAGATGGGGATCGAGAACCTGCTGCGCCACTATATCCCCGAGGTGACAGAGGTGCGCCCAGTTGGTCTCTGAACTGCTGATACTGGCTTTCGACACATCGGCCGCGCATTGCGCGGCCGCTTTGTTGCGGGGGGATCGGGTGTTGGCTCTGCGGGCCGAGGAGATGGGGCGCGGACAGGCCGAGCGGCTCATGCCGCTTTTGCAAGAGGTGCTGGATGGGGCTGGGATCATGTGGCGCGATCTTGACCGCATCGGCGTTGGCATCGGGCCGGGGAATTTCACGGGCATCCGCATTTCGGTCGCCGCGGCGCGGGGGCTGGCGCTGAGCCTGAACATTCCCGCGATCGGCATCAGCACGCTGGAGGCAATCCGCGCGCAGGCTGGCAGTGGCACGCCTTGCGTGCCTGCACCGCGTGACATGGCCTATGTCCAGACCGGCAATACCGCGCCGGAACTGGTGGGGATCGCCTCTGTCGCCGATCCTGTCCTGCCGCCTGATCCCGCCCGGCTGGCCGAAGCGATTGCGCGGCTGGTCTCATGCGCGCCACAGGACAACCCGCCGCCTGCGCCGCTCTATGTGCGCCCTGCCGATGCCGCGCCCACGCGCGATCACCCGCCCATGATCCTCGATGACGCCTGAGATCCTCGCCACCTGTCACGCCCGTGCCTTTGCCGATTCGGGGCGCGCTTGGTCCGCCGGGGAATTCGCCACGCTTCTGGACAGCGCGTTTGTGTTCGCCTTGGGCGATGCGCGGGCTTTTGTGCTGGGCCGTGTGATCGCCGACGAGGCCGAGGTGCTGACGCTCGCCGCCGACCCCGATCATCGCCGCAAGGGTTTGGGGCGTGCTTGCCTTGCCGTATTCGACGCCACAGCGCGGGCACGCGGCGCGGCCACGGCCTTTCTCGAGGTTGCCGCGGACAACACGCCGGCATTGGCCCTCTACCGCGCCGCAGGATACCGGGAAACCGCGCGCCGCGCCGGTTATTATGCTCGTGGTCACGGGCCCAAGGTGGATGCGCTGATCCTGCGCAAGACGCTGGACTGATCCGGGAACCTCCCCGATAGGTCCAGTTATAGAAAATTCATCAGACCTGCACGGCTAAGACAGAGCCCCGCCCTTGCAAAATGGCGGGACATGGGGCTAGGAATTGCCATGCAGATTTACCTCCCCATAGCCGAGGTTTCGGTCAACGCCTTTCTCCTCTTGGGATTGGGCGGGATCGTGGGCGTTTTATCGGGCATGTTCGGTGTTGGGGGCGGTTTCCTGATGACACCGCTGCTTTTCTTCATTGGCATCCCGCCCGCCGTGGCCGTCGCGACCGAGGCAAACCAGATCGTGGCATCCTCCTTTTCCGGAGTTCTCGCGCATGTCAGGCGCAAGACAGTCGATTTTCGAATGGGCACGGTGCTGTTGATTGGGGGCCTGATCGGAGCCGCCCTCGGGGTGATGGTGTTCAACTATCTCAAGTCTCTGGGCCAGGTCGATCTGTTGGTCAAGCTGTGTTATGTGGTCTTTCTGGGTGTCATTGGCGGGATGATGTTCATCGAGAGCCTGAATGCCATCCGCAACACCCGGCGCGGTGTGGCCCCCAAGCGCAAGAAACACGGCTGGGTGCATGGCCTGCCGTTCAAGATGCGGTTTCGCACCAGCGGTCTTTACATATCGGTCATTCCGCCGCTCATCGTCGGGGTCTGTGTCGGTATTCTGGCCGCAATCATGGGCGTGGGCGGTGGGTTCATCATGGTGCCGGCGATGATCTATCTCTTGGGCATGCCGACCAAGGTGGTGGTAGGCACCTCGCTGTTTCAGATCATCTTTGTGACGGCATTCACCACGCTTTTGCACGCAACGACCAATTATACCGTCGATATTGCCCTCGCCGTGCTCTTGCTGGTGGGGGGGGTGATCGGCGCTCAGATTGGCACCTCGATCGGCACAAAGATGAAGGCGGAACAATTGCGCATCCTCCTCGCAATGATGGTTCTGGCCGTTTGTGCCAAGCTTGCATTCGATCTCTTGCTGATGCCGTCTGAGCTTTACTCGCTTGGTACCGGCGGGGGGAATTGATGTTCTGGCGTCTGGCGCTCTTGTTGTCTCTGCTCGCGCTGCCGCTTCGTGCCGAAGAGGTGGTGCTGGGCCTCAGCAAGGACAAGGTTGCCATTACCGCCACGTTCGAAGGTTCTGAAATCCTGATCTTTGGCGCGGTCAAGCGCGAGGCGCCGATCCCCGATGTGCCGTTGGATGTGGTCATTACCGTGGCGGGCCCGTCCGTGCCCGTGACCGTGCGTCGCAAGGACCGCCGCTTTGGCATCTGGGTCAATACGGAAATGGTTGTTCTCGATGCCGCCCCCAGCTTTTATGCCGTGGCCACTACAGGCCCGCTCGACAAGGTCCTGTCGGATACTGAGGATCTGCGGCACCGCGTCTCGATCCCGCGCGCGATCCGGTCTGTTGGTGCCGCCAGCATGGCCGTGGATGCCGAACGCTTTACCGATGCGCTTATCCGTATCCGTCGCGATCAAGGCGCCTATGCCATGCGCCAAGGCGCTGTGGTGCTGGATCAACAGACACTTTTTCGCAGCGCAATCCAACTCCCGGCCAATCTGACCGAGGGGGCCTATCTTACGCGGATATTCCTGACCCGTGAGGGGCGCGTGGTATCCCAGTTGGAGACAGTGATCGACGTGCACAAAGTGGGTCTGGAACGCTGGCTTTATACCATGTCGCGGCAACAACCGTTGCTCTATGGCCTGATGTCTCTGGCCATTGCCATCGCGGCGGGATGGGGCGCCTCGGCGGCGTTTCAGGTGATGCGCCGCGGCTGATGCCGCCTCGGGCCGCCTCCGCCTCGTGCCCTGATCCCAAACCAGTATGACCAAGATAGAGAGCCTATGCGCCTGCACATTGACGTGACCATGGACTATCAACTGACGGGGCATGACACCGTGCTCCTGACGCTTGAGGCCGCTCAGACCGATGGGCAAGCCGTGATCGAGAGCGCGCTCGATGTCGAGGGTGCGGATTTGCGCTGGATCGAGGTTGAGGGGATGCCGGGGCGACGGGTCTGGGCGCATGTGACCAGCGACCGAATGAAACTACGGTATCGCGCACTGGTCGAAGTCATGCGCGAAAGCCCGGCGCTAGAGGGGCTTGTTGGCACACCGATGCGCGACCTGCCCGGCGACGTCGTCACCTACCTGCGCCCCTCGCGGTTCTGCCAATCCGACCTCCTGACCGAATTTGCGGCCCGACAGTTTCGCGGTCTGGAGGGCGGTGCGCGGATTGCGGCGATCGTGGAGTGGGTTCGGTCCGAGATTGCCTATGTGCCCGGTTCATCCAGCGCGACAACCTCGGCGGTGGACAGCTTTGTCGCGCGCCGGGGTGTGTGTCGCGACTATGCCCATCTCGTGTGCGGTCTGGCGCGTGCGGGGAATATCCCGGCGCGCTACACCTCGGTCTATGGCGCCGAGGTCAACCCGCCGGATTTTCACGCGGTGGCCGAGGTCTGGCTCGAGGGGGCGTGGCACCTTGTCGATGCCACCGGCATGAGCCACGCCGCCGACATGGTGGTGATCGGCTCTGGCCGGGACGCAAGCGACGTGGCCTTTATGGAAACCGAAGACTGGGCGCGCCCGCTCTGGCAGAAGGTCGATGTGCGGCAGGTGTGATCTGCGGCCCTCAACCCCGCCCGATATAGGGCATTTTCGTTGCCATCAATGTCATGAACTGCACATTTGCTTCCAGCGGCAGTTCTGCCATATGCAACACCGATGCGCTCACATGCGCCACGTCCATTGTGGGGGGCGGCGTATCAGGCGTGGCGGCGATGATCCCTTCCAGCAATTCGGTCCGGGCGTTGCCGATGTCGATCTGGCTGCACGCGATGTCATAAGGGCGGCCATCAAGGCTGAGCGTCTTGGTCAGGCCGGTGATTGCGTGTTTGGTGGTGCTATAGGCCACCGATCCGGGGCGCGGCGCATGCGCCGAAATCGAACCGTTATTGATGATCCGCCCGCCCATCGGAGATTGCGCGCGCATTTGGGCAAAAGCTGCTCGTGCACAGAGGAACATGCCATGCAGGTTCACATCCACGACCTGCCGCCATTCCTCATAGCTCAACTCGTCGATCATCGCGGCGCGACCAAAGCTGCCGGCGTTGTTGAAGAGCACGTCAAGCCGCCCGGCGCGGGCGATGAAATCCTCGAACACCCGCACCACATCGCCGGGGTCCGTGACATCACCGGGCAGGATGACGGCGTTGTCATGCCCCTTGGCCACAGTCTCGAGCGCCTCGACGCGCCGCGCGATCAGCCCCACATGCCATCCAGCCCCCAGAAAGGCGTGCGCGCAGGCGGCCCCGATACCGGCGCTTGCTCCGGTGATCAGCACGGTTTTCATGTCTCTTCCTCCTGTTCGAGTTGCAGAGGTGCAGGCCCCCCGCGCAAATCATCAACCGTGAGCGGTGCCGTCGGTTTGGACAGCCGGTTGCGCACGATCCAATGCAGGCGCTCTTCGGCACGGGTGATCGCCACATAGGCCAGCCGTTTCCAGAGCGGTTGGCCGGCTTCTGACCGGCCCATCCGGGCGGCTGCATAGATGTCGGGGGCAAAGACCTGCACATCGGGCCATTGGCTGCCTTGCGCCTTGTGGATCGTCACCGCCGCGCCATGCAGAAAGGTGGCCCCCATATTGGCCGCAAAGGGAATGAACGGTTCTTCCTCATCCGGTTTCTCGATCTTGACGATAGAAGCCGCCGAGATTTGCGGATCTTCGGCCCCGATCACATGCAGGCGCGAAAAGCCCGGTTTGCGCCCCGGCCCGAGATAGACCACCTGTGCCCCCTTGATCAGCCCGCGCGCCTCGAGATCAAGCCGCTTCTTGCGATGCTTGAGGGGCAGTTCGATTCCGTCACAGATCAGCGGCTCTCCCGCCAAAAGCGCGGTTTCGGGCGCGCCATGCACCGCGCGAAAGGCGTTGATAAGGCGAATACGCGTGGCATTGCGCCAGACAAGGACCGGCGAGCGCGCCATCAGATCAACCTCGACCCGCTCAGCCCATCTGACGCGCTCATCGCGCCGGGCCTCCTCCTCGATCATTTGCTCAAAATGGTGGAATTCCAGCGCGGGATCGGCGAGGGCATGGGCGAGATCAAGGATCGGGTTGTCTGCGTCCTGCCGGTGAATACGGCTCAACTCCAGCCGCGCAGGTGCGGGCAGGGTTTCGAACACCATGCCGCCCGTGGACTTGACGGGGGGCAATTGCGCGGGATCGCCAAAGAGCACAAGGGTCGGGAAAATCTCTTGCAGATCCTCGAACTGCTGGCCATCCAGCATGCTCGCCTCATCGACAAATCCGATGTCGAGCGGTTCTTCCCGCCGCTTCCAGCCGGTGATGAAATCAGACCCCCGCAACCCCGCCGCTGCAAGCGCGCCGGGGATGGATTTGTTGCTCTGGTAAAAGGCAAAGGCCCGGTCGAGCGCCAGTTCGGTCAGCCCCTCGATCTCGGGCCGCGCGCCTTGACCCGCCAGCCATTCGGCGATTTTCTCGTATTCCGGGTGATAGACGGGGGTGTAGAGAATGCGGTGGATGGTGGTCGCGGGCACGCCGCGCATGCGCAGCACGCTTGCCGCCTTGTTGGTGGGGGCAAGGATCGCCAGTGAGCGTTTGTCCCGGCGCTTGCGGCTCTCGTAATCGCCTGAAACGATCTCAACGCCTGCCTCCTCCAGCGCGCGGTAGAGCGCGGCCAAGAGCAGCGTTTTGCCCGATCCCGCCTTACCAGTGACAGCGAGGACCGCGCCGTTGTCTTCGCGTGGCGGGGTCAGCAGGCCGGTGTCAATATCGACGCCTACGCTGCGCAGCGCTGCCGCGATACGGTCATGTGCCTCGGCCTGATCGGGCGAATAGGTCAGTGCGGTTTGCGTCATGGCGTGACCCTAGCCTTGGTGTGCGGCGGGTGCCAGAGCCAAAGGCGCTTGACCAGCCGGGGCGCACTTCCCTATTGCAGCGCAGGCGGTTACTTACAGTCAAAAAGATCGGGGGCGGCAACGACGCGCACCCTGAGACCAAGGGGAAATGGACAATGGCGCATATCATCGTCGTCGGCAATGAAAAGGGCGGCGCGGGCAAATCGACCGTGTCGATGCATGTGGCGACGGCCCTTGCGCGGATGGGCCACAAGACCAGCGCGCTTGACCTCGATCTGCGCCAGCGGACCTTTGGCCGCTATGCCGAAAATCGCGCCAAATTCATTACGTCGTCCGGTCTCGATCTGCCCAGCCCGCGCTATCACGAACTGCCCGAAGTGGCGGCGGATCAGCTCAAGCCGGGCGAGAATGTCTATGACCGGCGGCTGTCGGCGGCGGTGGCGGAACTGGAGACGGATAGCGATTTCATCGTGATCGACTGCCCCGGTTCACACACCCGTCTAAGCCAGGTGGCGCATAGCCTTGCCGATACGCTGGTCACGCCGCTCAACGACAGTTTCATCGACTTTGACCTGCTTGCGCGGATCGACGGCGATGGCAAGAAAATCCTCGGTCCCTCGGTTTATTCCGAAATGGTCTGGAGCGCGCGGCAATTGCGGGCGCAGGCCGGGTTGCGCGCGATTGACTGGGTCGTGGTGCGCAACCGTCTGGGGGCGCAGCAGATGGTCAACAAGAAAAAGATGGGGGATGCCGTCGACAACCTCGCCAAGCGGATCGGCTTTCGCGTTGCCCCCGGCTTCAACGAGCGGGTGATCTTTCGCGA
>JBLRXE010000053.1:0-10284 GCA_047920895.1 Roseovarius sp. | reverse complement strand
GCAAGCGCGCGCAGGAACGCAGCCATATGGCCGATCCCAACCGCTGGAAACTGGTCGGGCTGGAAACGCTCGATGGCTCCACCCTGCCCGATGGTGCCTATGCCACGGCCTCCGGCCACAACGCCAACGGCCAACGCATGACCCAGGGCCGCGTGACCTCGACCTATTACTCGCCCACCCTCGGGCGCGGCATTGCCATGGGTCTGGTCCATAACGGCCCCGACCGCATGGGCGATGTGCTCGATTTCCCAAAGGTCGACGGCGGCATCATCAAGGCCAGGATCGTCGATCCGGTTTTCTTCGACAAGGACGGGGAGAAACAGAATGTCTAACGCCGTGACCGCCCTCAACGGGGCCAACTATCAGGGCCTTGCCACTATCGCGGATCAGGGGCTGACCGGCATGATCACCCTGCGCGGCGATCTCGCCAGCGCCGGGATCAAGGCGGCGGTCGAATCCGCCACCGGCCTCGATGTGCCCGCCCAGCGTCAGGCGCTGATGGGGCAGGGCACCGCCGCCCTCTGGATGTCGCCTGACGAACTCCTGCTCCTGTGCCCCTATGCCGAGGTGGGCGCGCGGCTTGCCGGGATCGAGACAGCCCTCAAGGGTCAGCATTTCCTCGCCGCCAATGTCTCGGACGCGCGCACCTTCCTGCGCATTTCCGGCACCGGCGCGCGCGAGGTTCTGGCCAAGCTCTGCCCGGTCGATCTCTCGCCCGAGGGCTTTAAACCCGGCATGTTCCGCCGCACCCGCATGGCGCAGGTGCCCGCCGCCTTCTGGCTCGACGAGACAGGCACCTTCCATCTCATCTGCTTCCGCTCGGTCGCGGATTACGCCTTTGAGCTGCTCAGGGTCTCGGCCCAGCCGGGCGGCGAGGTCGGGCTTTACGCCTGATCCGCCAATCCTGACTGAAAAACTCTGATCACGGGGTTGACCTTTGCACAATCCGCCCACCATGTAGGGGGCATCCGATATGACTGCAAACAAACAGGGGGCCCAAATGGCTTTTGAACTTCCCGATCTTCCCTATGCCCATGACGCGCTTGCCGCCCATGGCATGTCCGCCGAGACGCTCGAATATCACCATGACCTGCACCACAAGGCCTATGTCGACAACGGCAACAAGCTGATTGCCGGCACCGAATGGGATGGCAAGTCGCTGGAAGAGATCATCACCGGCACCTATGACAAATCCGCCGTGGCGCAGTCGGGCATTTTCAACAACATCAGCCAGCTCTGGAATCACAACCAGTTCTGGGAAATGATGAGCCCGACCAAGACCGGCCTGCCCGGCGAACTGGAAAAGGCCCTGACCGAGAGCTTCGGCTCGGTCGACAAATTCAAAGAGGCGTTCTCCGCCGCCGGTGCCGGTCAGTTCGGTTCGGGCTGGTGCTGGCTCGTCAAGGACGCGGATGGCAGCCTCAAGGTCACCAAGACCGAAAACGGCGTCAACCCGCTCTGCTTCGGCCAGACCGCCCTTCTGGGCTGCGACGTGTGGGAACATTCCTACTACATCGACTTCCGCAACAAGCGCCCGGCCTATCTGACCAACTTCCTCGACAATCTGGTCAACTGGGAAAACGTCGCTTCGCGGATGTGATCGCCCTTCTGTCTTTCGTCAAATCCCCCCCACCTCCGTCGTGGGGGGCTTTTGTTTTGGAATGTTCCGAAACACCCTAATTTTCCCACCCCGCGTGAAGTGCACCGAAGGTGCCGCGCGGATCCCGCCCTTGGTGTTAACCGCTTCTAAACATCCCACTGAATTTAGGGCGTGTTGCGCTCAATCGAGAACACTCCCGTCCCGGGTTTGACCCGGGACCTCGCCGAGGCAGCGTAGAGGCCCCGGCTCGGGGCCGGGGCGATGTGCACCTGTTCAGACGCATCGTGCTTTAGACCCACCCCCGCACAAGCCGTAATCTGCCGCCAGACCTTACAAAATCACCTTACAAACCTTACAGACCTTGAGGTTTGCCCTTGCCCCCACCGGCCACATGCGGCAGCACTCAGGGCAACGGATTTGAGGGGCGGATACCACATGCGCGAGGCGACCAAAGGTATTCTGGCGATGGTCGCCACCTGCTCGATCTGGGGGCTATCGGGCATCTATTACAAGCTGCTCGATCATATTCCCCCCATCGAAATTCTCGCCCACCGCACCCTCTGGTCTTTCATATTCTTTGCGCTGGTCCTCTTGGTGCAGGGGCGGATTTCCGTTTTGCGTCAAACCCTTGGCGCGCGCAAATCGGTGCTCTTGATCGGTTTTGCGGCGCTGATGATCTCGACCAACTGGTTCGTTTTCATCACTTCGATTCAGATCGGCAAGGCGGTCGAGGCCTCCTTGGGCTATTACATCTTCCCGCTGGTCGCGGTGCTCCTGGGGGCCATCGCCTTTCGCGAGCGCCTTGGAAAAGCTCAGCTTTTTGCCGTGGCTCTTGCCGCGACGGCGGTCATCACCCTGACCATCGGCCTTGGCGTCCCGCCTTGGATCGCGCTCATACTGGCCACCAGCTTTGGCTTTTATGGCCTTGTTAAAAAAGGACTTTCTGTCGGTCCCGTGGTCTCGGTCACGGCCGAGGTGCTGCTTCTCTCGCCCATCGCCTTGGCGGTTCTGTGGTGGTTCCACTCCGACGGGCACGGGGCCTTTGGCACAAATTGGCAGGACAGTCTGCTCTTGGCCTTCTCCGGGATACTCACCGCCTCGCCGCTCATCATGTTCAGCTATGCCACCAAACGCATCACCCTGGCCACGGTCGGGCTGGTCCAATACTTGAACCCCAGCCTGCAATTCCTTGTTGCGACACTATTTTTTCGAGAAATCTTCAGCCTCTGGCACGCCATTGCCTTTGGCATGATCTGGGCTGCATTGGCGATCTATACCGCCGCCAGCCTGCGTCAGGACAGGACCGAGCGCAGGGCGATCCTCAAATCCTGAACAGTTTCAACGCTTTGGACAAAGGACTTCACGTCTTCCCCAGCGAAGCCCTGCATGACGACGTGTTCCAGAAGTTGTGTAAGGATCGTCCAATATCCTTCTGTATTTAAAAGAAAAATTGATTTCTGATGCAGCCCGAGTTGCCGCCAGGTCAGCACTTCGAAAAACTCATCCAGAGACCCCGCGCCCCCCGGCAGAACCACGATGGCGTCCGAGTTCATGAACATCACCTTCTTGCGTTCATGCATGGTTTCAACCACAACATATTGCGTGAGATCCCGTTTGCCAACTTCCCAGGCCACCAGATGCGCCGGGATGACGCCAAAGGTCTCGCCCCCTGCCTCCTGCACCGCCCGCGCCGTGGCCCCCATCAGCCCGACATCCCCGGCACCATAGACCAGTCGCCAGCCCTCTGAGGTCAACATCTGGCCCACGGCTGTTGCCTCTTGCATATATATGGGGTTGCGCCCGGGGCGTGCGCCGCAAAAGACACAGACAGAACGTGCAGGCATGAATTCACTCCGGGCTCATGCAGGGTTGTTTTGACCCGTGATAGCCTTGTTGCTATTCTCGGACAACCGGTCAACGCGCCGCGATGAGGGGATTTTGAAAATATGAGCAAATTCGGTGGCTTAGGCACTGGATCGGTGGTCGGGCTTGGCGGGCTGGCGGTGATCGGTGTGGTTTTGGCGGCGCTTTGGTTCCGTGCCCAGCCCGCGCCCCCCCCGGAAACGCCCCCCGTGGTCGAGACTGCCACGGCCCCGGCCCCCGCGCTGCCCGACCCCGTGCCGACCCCGCGTATGCCCGAGACCCCCACCTTCGACACATTTCGGTTGGAACCCGGCGGCCAGATGATCATCGCCGGTCAGGCAGAGCCGGGTTCGCAGGTCAGCATCCTGTTGGATGACGTCAATATCGGCTCGGTTCTCTCTGATAATGCAGGGAAATTTGTACAATTCCTCGATCTGCCCACCAGCACTGCGCCGCGCGTCCTCTCGCTCCGGGCGCGCTCGGAGGCGTCGGAACAAGAGCTTGCCTCGCAGGACGAAATCATCATCGCGCCCACCCCGACCGTGGTGTCGGGCGCATCCAATGACACGCCAACTGTGAACTATGACCCGCAAGCTACTGAGAAAAAAGAGAATTACTCTCAGCAAGCGACCGAGGCACAGGGCGGAACGCAGCCCAGCCAAACCGTTCTCCTGACCAATGAGACCGGCATCCGCGTCCTGCAATCCCCGTCTGCGGAGACCCCGCCCGAAGTTATGGCGACGGTTGCGCTTGATGCGATCACCTATTCGCTCGATGGCGAAGTAGAACTCTCTGGTCGGGCGCAAGGCAATGGTTTCGTTCGCATTTATCTCGACAACGACCCGGTCGTTACCTCGCCTGTATCCCCCGCCGGGGATTGGACCACCGCCTTGCCCGAAGTCGATACCGGCATCTACACACTGCGCGTGGATGAGGTGGACGCCGCGGGTGCCGTTACGTCACGGGTGGAAACCCCGTTCAAGCGCGAGGATCAAGCCGCGCTGTCTGCCTCTCAAACCGCCGAGAGCATCCCCATCCGGGCCATCACCGTTCAGCCCGGCTCGACCCTCTGGGCCATCTCCCGCGAGGCCTATGGCGAGGGCGTGCTCTATGTCCGCGTGTTCGAGGCCAATCGCGATCGCATTCGCGATCCTGACTTGATCTATCCTGGCCAAGTCTTTGCCCTACCGTAATAATCCGTTCTGGCAATCACCCTGCCTCAGGGCTATCTCTGAGACAAGGGATTGAAAAGGCCAGCCCATGCGCCATGCCAGAGTAACGACTTCGGAGGCTCCCACCAAGGCGTGGCGCACCATTCGCCGTGTCGCACCTTATCTCTGGCCTGCCGACCAACCCTGGGTCAAACGCCGTGTGATTCTGGCACTTTTGTCCCTCGTCGTGGCCAAGTTGATTGGCGTTGGCACGCCGTTTTTCTACAAGGCAGCGGTCGACATGCTGGCCGGAGAGGGGCAATCCGCCGCCTGGATGCTGGGTGCCGGGGCCGTGGGCCTGACAGTCGCCTATGGCGTGGCGCGGCTGATGACAGTGGGGTTTCAACAGTTGCGCGATGTGATCTTTGCCCGCGTTGCGCAACGCGCGCTGCGCGCGCTCGCCCTCAAGACGTTTGAACATATCCACGCAATGTCAATGCGTTACCACATCACGCGCAAGACCGGCGGCCTGAGCCGGATCATCGAGCGCGGGGTCAAGGGGGTCGAATTCCTCTTGCGGTTCCTGCTGTTTTCCATCGGCCCGTTGGTGCTGGAACTGGCGTTGATCGGCATCGTGCTCGCGGTTATTTTCGATATCTGGTATCTGGTCGTGGTCATGGCAGTGATCGGGGCCTATGTGGCCTTTACCTTCAAGGTCACCGAATGGCGCGTGCGCCTGCGCAAGGAGATGAACGATCAGGATACCGACGCCAACCAAAAGGCGATCGACAGCCTGCTGAATTTCGAGACGGTCAAGTATTTCGGCGCGGAACGCCGCGAGGCCAGCCGCTATGACGCGGCCATGGCGGGCTATGAAAAGGCGGCGCTTCAGACATCGTATTCGCTGGCCTTTCTGAATTTCGGCCAGTCTCTCATCATCACTGGCGGCTTGGTGATCGTGATGGTCATGGCAGCAATGGGCGTGCAGTCGGGCAGCATGACCGTGGGCGATTTTGTCATGGTCAACGCCTATATGATCCAGATTACCATGCCGCTCAACTTTCTGGGCACTGTCTATCGAGAGATCCGGCAGGCACTGGTCGATATGTCAGAAATGTTCGATTTGTTAGAGCAAAAGACAGATGTTGAGGATAAATTTGGCGCAAAAGTTCTAAAAGTGAAGGGTGCGGCGGTGCGGCTTGAGGCCGTGAACTTTGGTTATGACGCCAATCGCGCCATTCTGCGGGGCGTTACGCTCGATGTTCCGGCGGGGCAGACGGTGGCGGTGGTTGGTCCCTCGGGCTCGGGCAAGTCCACCATCGGGCGGCTGCTTTTTCGGTTTTACGACGTGCAGGCGGGGCGTGTGTTGATCGACGGGCAGGATGTGCGCGACGTCACGCAAGAGAGCCTGCACGCCGCCATTGGCGTGGTGCCGCAGGATACCGTGCTTTTCAACGATACCATCGGTTACAACATCGGCTATGGTCGCGCCGGGGCCACGCAGGCCGAAATCGAAGAGGCGGCGCGCGCAGCCCAGATTCATGACTTTATTGCAAGCCTACCAGAGGGTTATGCGACGCAGGTGGGCGAACGCGGTCTGAAACTGTCGGGCGGGGAGAAACAGCGCGTGGGCATCGCCCGCACATTGCTTAAAAACCCTCCGATCCTTCTCCTGGATGAGGCGACAAGCGCGCTCGATACCCAGACCGAAGGTGACATTCAGGGTGCCTTGGCGCGTGCGGCCGAAGGGCGCACCGTGATCATGATTGCACACCGCTTGTCCACTGTTGCCAATGCCAACAGAATTGTTGTTCTGGATCAAGGTGTTGTCGTCGAAGAGGGGACGCATGCCGATCTCTTGGCACGGCAGGGGCGTTATGCCGCGCTCTGGCAACGGCAGGCCAGCGAGGCCTCAGACGAGGCCGCCTGACGCTCTGTCACGCCACAGTTACCTTGGCCCGTTAGACATCCGAAGAACGAGCGCTACATATCGGACTTGTCAGGGTGCATTGACGATATATAGTGGATTAAGGACGGGGCGCAGGTGCCCGCTCTGGCACCTGCGCCCCTGACAACCGGGGTGTGAGGAAACTCTGTCAGATGGACGGCGATTTCAGGACAGAATTTGTGAGAGAACCCGCATCGTTGCGGCATTTTCCGGCGCTTGTGCTGAACGCGGATTATCGCCCTCTGTCCTACTACCCGTTGTCGCTCTGGACTTGGCAAGAGGCGGTCAAGGCGGCTTGGTCGGACCGGGTCGATATCGTGGCCGAGTATGATCACTGGGTCCGCAGCCCGAGCACGGTGATACGCATACCGTCGGTGATCGTGTTGAAAGATTATGTAAAACCCCAAAAGCGCGTGGCCTTCACGCGCTTTAATTTATTTCTGCGCGATGAATTCATGTGCCAGTATTGCGGGTCCAAAGGCGACCTGACCTTTGACCATGTGGTGCCGCGCGCCTCAGGGGGCGTCACAAGCTGGGAGAATGTCGTGGCGGCCTGTAGCCCCTGCAACCTGCGCAAAGGCTCCAGGAGCCTGCGGCAATCCGGTCTCCACCTGCGTAAAGCGCCGCGTATGCCGGGCGCCGAACAGTTGCGCAACCTCGGGCGAAAATTTCCCCCGAACCATCTGCATGACAGCTGGCTCGATTTTCTCTACTGGGATGCTGAACTGGACGCCTGAGCGCGGGTGCTTGCATCTTGGGCCTCTCCAAGCGCAAATATGCGGGCGTGGGCGAGCAGGGGGCGGAACAGCCCCAAGGGGGCAGAATGATTCCGGTCAGAGGATATGCGGGTGCGAAGGTTGCGGTGTTGGGGCTGGGCCGGTCCGGTCTCTCGGCTGCGCGGGCCTTGCGCGCAGGGGGGGCAGATGTTGTCGCGTGGGACGATAGCGAAACCGCGCGCGACACAGCGGTCGCCGAGGGTTTTTTGATCGTCGATCTGGCGCGATCGGGGGCCTTTGAGGGGGTTGCTTCTCTCATTGTCAGCCCCGGTATCCCGCATCTTTATCCCGCGCCGAACCGCGTTATCGCTGCGGCGCATGAGGTGGGCGTGCCCGTGGACAATGACATCGGCCTCTTTTTCCGGTCGCTTGCCACCGATGAGTGGGACGGGTTCGATGTGACCCCCAAGGTGATCGCCGTCACCGGCAGCAATGGCAAATCGACCACATCGGCGCTCATTCATCATGTCTTGTGCGAAGCAGGGCGCGCGGCGCAACTGGCGGGCAATATCGGGCGTGGCGTGCTGGACATCGTCCCGCCTGAGGAGGGTGGCGTCGTCGTTCTGGAGTTGAGCAGCTATCAGACGGATCTGGCGCGAGCGCTCACGCCGGATGTGGCGGTGTTCACCAACCTGTCGCCCGACCATCTCGACCGTCACGGCGGCTTGGGGGGGTATTTCGCCGCCAAGCGCAGGCTCTTTGCCGAAGGCGGGCCGGATCGGGCCGTGATCGGCGTGGACGAGGCCGAGGGGCGCTATCTGGCGGGACAGATGGCCGAGGGTCCGAATGATGACCGGGTGATCCGCATTTCAGTTGATCGCAAGCTTGGCAACTTTGGTTGGGCGGTCTTTGCGCGCAAGGGATTTCTCAGCGAATATCGCCATGGGCGCCAGGTGGGCGCGATTGACCTGCGCAGCGTCACGGGGTTGCCGGGATCGCACAATCACCAGAACGCCTGCGCCGCCTATGCCGCCTGCCGGACCTTGGGTCTGGCCCCGCGTGTGATCGAGGCGGGGTTTCACAGCTATGCCGGTTTGCCGCATCGCAGTCAGCGGGTGGCGGAAAAGGATGGCGTAATCTTTGTCAACGACAGCAAGGCGACCAATGTTGACAGCGCGCTCAAGGCGCTCTTGGCGTTCGAGAATATCCGCTGGATCTGCGGCGGGCTGGAAAAGGAAGGCGGTCTGGGCGGGCTGGCCCCCGGTCTTGCGCATGTGCGCCGGGCCTATGTGATCGGGCGCGAGGCGGCGCAATTCGCCATCGGGCTGGGGGCTGTGGATACCGAGGTCTGCACCACCATGCCCGAGGCCGTGGCCCGTGCGATGCGCGATGCAGAGCCGGGGGATGTGGTGCTCTTGGCCCCGGCTGCGGCGAGTTTCGACCAGTACGACAATTTCGAACAGCGGGGCGAGGATTTCATGGCGCAGGTGCGCGCGCGGCTGGAAGGGTAGGGCCATGATGCGGCTCGATCATCTGGCGGTCGCGGCAGAGAGTCTTGAGGCAGGGCGTGCGCATGTCGAAGAGGCAATTGGCCTGCGTTTGCAGCCCGGCGGCCAGCATGACCATTTCGGCACGCATAACCTGCTCTTGGGGATGGAGGATGGGCTCTATCTCGAGGTGATCGCGATTGATCCGGGTGCTCCGGCCCCCTCTTATCCGCGCTGGTTCGATCTTGATCGGTTTGCCGGCACTCCCCGCCTGCGCAACTGGATTTGCGCGGTCGATAATCTGGGTGCGGCGCTCTTGCGGCATCCGGGCGCCGGGCAGGCGGTGGCCCTCGCGCGTGGCGATCTGCGGTGGCGAATGGCGGTGCCGGGGGATGGCATCCTGCCGCTGGACAATCTCTTTCCGGCGCTGATCGAGTGGCAGGGTGCGGCGCATCCCGCGGCGCGGCTTACGCCTTCGGGCGCGCGGCTGTCGCGGCTGGTGGTCACGCATCCCGAGGCGGCGATGCTGCGGGCCACGATTGGGGCAGAGTTGCACGATGCGCGCGTGGTGTTCGAGCCGGGCGCCAGTGGCCTGCGGGCCGAGATCGAAACGCCCCATGGGCCAAGGGTGATCCAATGATCCTGAGACCGGCAGAGCCGCGCGACATCGCCCCGATCCTCGCCTTCTGGAACCCGCTCATTCGCGAGACCTCCGTCACCTTTACCACGCTGGAAAAGGCGCCAGAGGCTTTGGCGACGGATATTGCCGCACGCGGCGCGGCTTTTCAGGTGGCGGAGGACGCGGGCGCGGTCCTGGGATTTGCCACCTATGGCACGTTCCGCTCGGGGCCGGGCTATGCCCATACTGCCGAACATACGGTCATTCTGGCACCCGAGGCGCGGGGGCGCGGGATGGGACGGGCGCTGATGACGCGGCTGGAGGAGGTGGCGCGCGCGGCGGATCTGCATGTGTTGGTGGCGGGTGTCAGCGGTGAGAACGCGGGCGCCATCGCCTTTCACCGTGCCATCGGCTTTGCCGAGGTGGCGCGCATGCCCGAAGTGGGGCGAAAATTCGGGCGCTGGATGGATTTGATGCTTTTGCAGAAAACCCTGTGACGGTTTGCACTGACAGGGGCAGGGAATGGGACTAGGGTAATGGCCATGTCGATCTGGGTCCGTATCTCCGAAGCCTTGTCCGCTCTTGCCAATGGCGAAGGGCTGAGCGCCGTATTCGACCGCCTGCGCACGCCGCCCGAGCGCAGCGTGGCCTTTACCATTGCGGTGATCGCGCTTGCGGCCAAGATGGCCAAGGCGGATGGGCAAGTCACGCGCGACGAGGTCACGGCCTTTCGCGAGGTATTCCAGATTGCCGAGACGGACGAGGCCAACGCGGCCCGCGTTTTTGACCTTGCGCGGCAGGATGTGGCTGGATTTGAGGAGTATGCCCGCCGCATCGCGCGCATGTTCGAGGGCCAGCCCGGCACGCTCTGCGATCTGATGGAGGGACTGTTTCACATTG
>JBLRXE010000052.1:0-10351 GCA_047920895.1 Roseovarius sp. | reverse complement strand
TCCCGGTTCTACTAAAAATAAAAAGCGCATTGGTCGTGGTCCAGGTTCCGGAACGGGTAAGACTGCCGGTAAGGGACATAAAGGTCAGAAGGCACGTAGCGGTGGCAGTATCAAGCCCGGCTTTGAGGGTGGCCAGATGCCGCTGCAAAGACGTTTGCCCAAGCGCGGCTTCAACAAGCCGAACCGCAAAGCCTTTGCTGTCGTCAACCTCGGCCTGATCCAGAAATTCGTCGAAGCCGGCAAGATCGACGCCAGCGCGCCCATCACCGAAGATGCACTTGTGGCTTCGGGCCTTGTGCGTCGCAAGCTTGACGGCGTCCGCGTTCTGGCCAAGGGCGATGTCAGCACCAAGCTCGACATTCAAGTCACGGGTGCCTCGCGCGCGGCGATCGAAGCGGTCGAAAAGGCCGGCGGCTCCCTCTCTGTCACAACCGCACAGGCGGCTGAATAAGAGGTTGTGAGCGGCACCTGCGCCGCTTACATATGGCCCAAGTTTTCCTTTGACGCCGCCTGAGCTGGAAAACAGCCCTAGGCGGCGTTGTCACATGAAAGAGACCCGCGAATGGTATCTGCAGCAGAGCAAATGGCGGCCAACACAAGCTGGTCCGCGCTGGGCAAGGCCACCGAACTGCGCAAACGCATCCTGTTCACTCTGGGCCTGCTGATCGTCTATCGGTTGGGCACCTTTATTCCAGTGCCGGGGATTGACGGCGTCGCGCTGAGAGAGTTCATGGAGGGCGCGGCGGCTGGCATCGGCGGTATGCTGTCGATGTTCACCGGCGGCGCGCTTGGCCGCATGGGTATCTTTGCACTCGGCATCATGCCCTATATCTCGGCCTCGATCATCGTGCAGCTGATGACGGCCATGGTGCCCGCGCTCGAACAACTCAAGAAAGAGGGCGAGCAGGGTCGCAAGAAGATCAATCAATACACACGCTATGGCACGGTCGTGCTGGCCACGCTTCAGGCTTATGGCCTTGCTGTGTCCTTGCAGTCGGGCGATATGGTCACGAATCCGGGCATGTTCTTTATCGTGTCCTGCATGATCACGCTGGTCGGCGGCACCATGTTCCTGATGTGGCTGGGCGAACAGATCACGGCGCGTGGCGTGGGCAATGGCATTTCGCTCATCATCTTTGTCGGCATCATCGCCGAGGTTCCCGCCGCTCTGGCACAGTTCTTTGCCTCGGGCCGTTCTGGCGCAATCAGCCCGGCGGTGATCGTGGGCGTGATGCTGATGGTCGTGGCCGTGATCGCCTTTGTGGTGTTCATGGAACGCTCCTTGCGCAAGATCCATATCCAGTATCCCCGCCGTCAGGTGGGCATGAAAATCTATGATGGCGGTTCCTCGCACCTGCCGGTCAAGGTCAATCCGGCGGGTGTGATCCCCGCGATCTTTGCGTCGTCGCTGCTTTTGCTGCCTGCCACGATCACGACGTTCTCGGGCAATACGACCAACCCGGTCCTCTCGACCGTGATGGCCTATTTCGGTCCCGGACAACCGCTCTATCTGCTGTTCTTTACGATCATGATCGTGTTTTTCGCCTATTTCTACACCTTCAACGTCGCATTCAAGACCGATGATGTGGCCGAGAACCTCAAGAACCAGAACGGCTTTATTCCCGGCATCCGTCCGGGCAAGCGGACAGCGGAATATCTCGATTATGTGGTCAACCGCGTTCTGGTCATGGGCTCTGCATATCTTGCGGCGGTCTGTCTCTTGCCCGAGATTCTGCGCAACCAGTTCGCCATTCCCTTCTACTTTGGCGGCACCTCGGTTCTGATCGTGGTTTCCGTGACCATGGACACGATCCAGCAGGTGCAATCGCACCTCCTCGCCCATCAATACGAAGGGTTGATCGAAAAGTCCCAACTCAGCGGCAAGGGTAAGAAACGCAGCCGCAGAAAGGCTCCGGCGCGGCGATGAACATCATCCTTCTCGGACCGCCCGGCGCGGGCAAGGGCACGCAGGCGCATTATCTGGTCCAGAGCCGCGACATGATCCAGCTCTCCACCGGCGACATGCTGCGCGCCGCCAAGGATAGCAACACTGAGATGGGGCGCATCGTGGCGGATGTCATGGCCCGCGGCGATCTTGTAACCGATGACATCGTGATCGGCCTCATCCGCGAGCAATTGCAGGGCGCGCGCAAGGGTGGCTTCATCTTTGACGGTTTCCCGCGCACGCTGGCACAGGCCGATGCCCTGGCTGACCTGCTGGAAGAGACGGGCGAGACCTTGGAGGCCGTGATCGAATTGCGTGTCGACGACGAGGTGCTCGTGCAGCGCATCACCGCTCGTTCAACCTGCGGCGGCTGCGGCGAGGTCTACAACGACATAACCAAGCCCTGGCCCGCTGATGGAAAATGCGCCAAATGCGGCTCGACCGATGCGAAGCGCCGCGCCGATGACAACGAGGACGCGCTGCGCAACCGCCTGATGGAATATTACAAGAAAACCTCACCGCTGATCGGCTATTACTACGCCCATGGCCAACTGACGTCGGTCGATGGTCTGGCGGAAATTGATGCGGTTCAGGCCGCCATCACTGAGGCGCTTGACGAATAGGGCAATGCTTGGGGGTGGGGCCTTGACGCCCCGCTCATTTCCCCCTAACCAGCCCTATCTCGAATGCGAGTTTGATTCTATTTCCGGGTCGCCCCCGAATTTCGAATCGCTCATCTGATATCAGCCGCGGCCCGGTGCGTGATCGCTTCGGGCTTACGTTGTGAAAAAAGGTTCTGGTGCTACGGAACCGCAACGAAAAAGGAAACTGCACTTGGCACGTATCGCCGGCGTCAATATCCCGACCAACAAACGGGTACCCATCGCCCTCACCTATATCACTGGAATCGGCCATGCTTCGGCCAAATCCATCTGTGAAGCCCTCAACATCGACGCCTCGCGTCGCGTGAACCAGCTTTCGGATGCCGAGGCTCTGGCCCTGCGCGAACATATCGACGCGAATTACACTGTCGAAGGCGACCTGCGCCGCGACACCCAGATGAACATCAAGCGCCTGATGGATCTGGGCTGCTACCGTGGCCTGCGGCACCGTCGCAATCTGCCGGTGCGCGGTCAGCGGACCCACACCAATGCTCGCACCCGCAAGGGCCCGGCAAAAGCCATTGCCGGCAAGAAGAAATAAGGGAGGGCATTCAATATGGCACGCGATACAAAACGCACCAAGAAAAAGGTCTCCAAGAACATCGCCACTGGCGTTGCTCATGTGAACTCGTCTTTCAACAATACCAAGATCCTGATTTCTGACGTGCAGGGCAATGCGATTGCATGGTCCTCTGCCGGGACCATGGGTTTCAAGGGCTCGCGTAAATCCACGCCCTACGCCGCTCAGATGGCTGCCGAAGATGCAGGTAAAAAGGCGCAGGAGCATGGCATGCGGTCGCTCGACGTTGAGGTTCAGGGGCCCGGTTCGGGTCGTGAATCGGCGCTGCGCGCTTTGGCCGCTGTTGGCTTCAACATCACCTCGATCCGTGATGTGACCCCGATGGCGCATAACGGCTGCCGCCCGCCGAAACGTCGCCGGGTCTGATACAGTATCTATCCGAGTGGGGCCGTGCTATGGCGCGGTCCCCTTTTCGTCATTTTACATCCTCGGGCGTTCTGGACCTTTGGACATGGGAACAGGGCAAGAATGGAGGGACGCATGATCCACAAGAATTGGGCTGAACTGATCAAGCCGACACAGCTTGAAGTGAAACCCGGCAATGACCCGCTGCGTCAGGCGGTTCTGATCGCCGAGCCGCTCGAGCGTGGCTTTGGCCTCACGCTGGGCAACGCGCTGCGCCGCGTGTTGCTGTCGTCCTTGCAAGGGGCAGCCATTACTGCCGTGCAAATCGACAATGTGTTGCATGAATTCTCCTCGGTCGCCGGTGTCCGTGAGGACGTGACCGACATCGTGCTCAACCTCAAGGGCGTCGCGATCCGCATGGAAGTCGAAGGGCCCAAGCGCCTGTCGGTCAATGCCAAGGGTCCGGGTGTCGTCACCGCCGGTGACATCTCTGACAGCGCAGGCATCGAGATCCTCAACAAGGATCATGTGATCTGTCACCTCGACGAGGGCGCGGACCTGTTCATGGAGTTGACCGTGAATCAGGGCAAGGGCTATGTCGCCGCAGATAAGAACAAGCCTGAGGACGCGCCCATCGGTCTTATCCCGATTGACGCGATCTATTCGCCGATCTCCAAGGTCAGCTACGAGGTTCAGCCGACCCGTGAAGGTCAGGTTCTGGATTACGACAAGCTGACGATGAAGATCGAAACCGACGGTTCGATCACCCCGGATGACGCCGTGGCCTATGCCGCGCGCATCCTTCAGGACCAACTGTCGATCTTCGTGAACTTTGATGAACCCGAATCGGCCAGCCGTCAGGACGATGACGATGGGCTCGAATTCAACCCGTTGCTGCTCAAGAAAGTGGACGAGTTGGAATTGTCGGTCCGCTCCGCGAACTGCCTCAAGAACGACAATATCGTATACATTGGCGATCTCATCCAAAAGACCGAAGCTGAGATGCTGCGCACCCCGAACTTTGGTCGCAAATCTCTGAACGAGATCAAAGAGGTTCTGTCGGGCATGGGGCTGCATCTTGGCATGGATGTCGAGGATTGGCCGCCAGACAATATCGAGGACCTCGCCAAGAAGTTTGAAGACGCCTTTTGACCAAGGTGCCGGAAACTTGAAAAGTTTCCGGACCGATTTCTTTTGAAGAAATCGGCGCACTGACACGATGGGCAATCCCGCCCCAAGGAGAGGGGGCTGACACGCATCAGCCCCCCAGACAAAGCAAAAACGCTTAGGAGATAGAAAATGCGTCACGCCAGAGGATACCGCCGCCTGAACCGCACCCATGAGCACCGCAAGGCGCTGTGGGCGAACATGGCCGGCTCGCTCATTGAACATGAGCAGATCAAGACCACCCTGCCCAAAGCCAAGGAACTACGCCCGATCATCGAAAAGCTGATCACGCTCGGCAAGCGCGGCGATCTGCACGCCCGCCGTCAGGCAGCGGCCCAGCTCAAGCAGGATGCTTATGTGGCCAAGCTGTTCGACATTCTCGGACCGCGTTACGCGACGCGTCAGGGCGGTTACGTCCGCGTGCTCAAGGCCGGGTTCCGCTATGGTGACATGGCGCCCATGGCGATCATCGAATTTGTCGACCGCGACGTCGATGCCAAAGGTGCTGCCGACAAGGCCCGCGTCGCGGCGTTCGAAATGGCCGACGACGAATAAACGCTTGCGGTTTCTGTGAGGACCGATGCCCCCCCGCCCTCATCGGCGGGGGTTTTGCATGTCGGGGATTGAGTATTTGGACCAAGAAGAAATGGCAAAGCCTTGCATTGCCGCGTTCCTCCCAGCATATCTCATCGCTAGGATTACCCTTGCGGAGGTTGCCATGTTCCGGGTCGTCTGCGTTGTCCTTATGATCCTGCCTGGCCTGACACAGGCGCAGACCCGTGTGCCGGTCAGCCAAGCCGAAATCCACCTGGGCTTTGCCCCGGTGGTGCAAGAGGCCGCGCCTGCGGTGGTCAATATCTATGCCAGCCGCATCGTAGAGGCACGCCGCAGCCCGTTTCGGGGCGATCCGTTTTTCGAGCGGTTCTTCAACGACTTTGGCGCCACCCGCCCGCGCGTGCAGAATTCGCTCGGCTCTGGCGTGATCCTCTCGGAAGACGGTATCGTCGTGTCGAATTATCATGTGGTGGGCGAGGCCACGGATATCCGCGTGGTGCTCAACGATCGTCGGGAATATGCCGCTCGCGTGCTGTTGGGCGATGAAGAGGCGGATTTGGCCGTCCTCCAGATCGTCGATGCGCCGGTCCTGCCGGCCCTCGATCTGCGCGACAGCGACACCGTGCAGGTGGGCGAATTGGTGCTGGCCATAGGCAACCCCTTTGGTGTGGGCCAGACGGTTTCGAGCGGTATCGTTTCAGGGCTGGCGCGCTCTGGCACGGCCACAGGCAATGCGCGTGGTTATTTCATCCAGACCGATGCGCCGATCAATCCGGGCAATTCCGGCGGCGCGCTGGTCGATGTGAATGGGCGGCTGATCGGAATCAACACCGCGATCCTGTCGCGTTCGGGCGGCTCGAACGGGATCGGCTTTGCCATTCCCTCGGGCCTTGTCGCGCAATTCGTGGCGCAGGCGCGCGCGGGCAAGGCGCAGTTTGAACGCCCTTGGGCAGGTTTGGGTGGCCAGCCCGTGACCCCGGACATGGCCGAGGGGCTGGGCATTGCCCGCCCCGATGGCGTGGTGATCTCTGAGGTTCATCCGCAAAGCGGCTTTGCCCGTCACATTCGGCCCGGAGATGTCATTACTCAGGTGGGTGGCAAGCCTGTAAACAGCCCCGCCGAGGTGATCTATCGCATGTCGCTGGCCGGGATCGGGGCCGAAACGACCGTCGCCCGCCTGCGCGATGGCACGGAAGAGGTGCTTGAGATTGCCCTGATCGCTGCCCCTGATACGCCAGCACGCAATCCGGTTGAAACCAGCCCGCGCGCGACTATCCCGCAACTGACCCTCTCGACCATAAATCCCGCCGTGATCGAGCAATACCGCCTGCCGCTCATGTCTGAGGGCGTGATCGTGGACGATCCTGGCCCCTATGGCGCGCGGGCCGGATTGCGGCCCGGCGATATTCTTCGGGCGGTCAATGGCCGACCCGTGGGCGATAGCCACGCCGCGCGGGACGCACTGGAGGGGGCGACCGGCACCCTCAGTCTCGATCTCTTGCGGGATGGCCGGCGCATGGCGCTGCGCTTGCGGATCTGAGCGGTGGCGGACCTCTTTGACACCGACGACACGCCCCGGCCCGACACAGCACCGCGCCCGCTGGCCGACCGACTCCGGCCACGCCGTCTGGCGGATGTGATCGGACAGGATCAGGTGCTGGGCCCCGAGGCGCCGCTTGGCGTCATGCTGGCCTCGGGCAGCCTTGGGTCGCTCATCCTCTGGGGCCCGCCCGGCGTGGGCAAGACCACCATTGCCCGGCTCCTGGCGGATGAAACCGATCTGCATTTCATCCAGATCAGCGCCATTTTCACCGGCGTGCCGGAATTGCGCAAAGTGTTCGAAGAGGCCAAGCATCGCCGCGCGCAAGGCCGGGGCACGCTGCTGTTCGTCGATGAAATCCACCGCTTCAACAAGGCGCAGCAGGACGGGTTCCTGCCGCATATGGAGGATGGCACGATCCTCTTGGTGGGCGCGACCACGGAAAACCCGAGTTTCGAGTTGAACGCCGCCCTTCTCAGCCGGGCGCAGGTGCTGGTGCTCACGCGACTGGCGCTCGCAGATCTGGAACGACTCGCGCAACGTGCTGAACAAGAGTTGGGTCGCGCCCTGCCGCTTGACGGACCCGCGCGCGAGGCGCTGCTGGACATGGCCGATGGCGATGGCCGCGCCCTGCTCAATCTCATCGAACAGGTTGCCGCGTGGAAGGTTTCGGGCAAGCTTGACAGCACCGCGCTCGCCTCGCGCCTGATGAAACGCGCTGCCAAATACGACAAGTCGGGGGATGAGCATTACAACCTGATTTCGGCGCTGCACAAATCTGTGCGTGGCTCTGATCCGGATGCCGCGCTCTACTGGCTGGCGCGCATGCTGACGGGGGGCGAAGACCCGCGCTATCTGGCCCGGCGCATCCTGCGCATGGCGATCGAGGATATTGGTCTGGCCGATCCGCAGGCGCAATCCATCTGCCTGCATGCCTGGGAAACCTACGAGCGGATCGGCAGCCCCGAGGGTGAATTGGCACTGGCGCAGGCGGTGGCCTATCTGGCGCTCGCGCCCAAATCGAACGCCGGATATGTGGCCTATAAGGCCGCGCTGCGCGAGGCGAAAAAGACCGGCAGCGAACCGCCGCCCAAGCATATTCTCAACGCCCCCACCCGCCTGATGAAAGAGCAGGGTTACGGCGAAGGCTACGCCTATGATCATGATGCCGAGGAGGGATTCTCGGGCCAGAACTATTTTCCCGAGAGCATGAAACGCCCGGTTCTCTACCAGCCGGTCGAGCGCGGATTCGAACGCGAGCTCAAAAAACGACTCGATTACTTTGCCAAGCTGCGGTCGCGCCGGAGTTGAGACACTTCGAAAAACCTCAGAAATTCTGACCTTTTAAAGCTTCTGGCTCGCCGGATTAAGGGCTGGAAACACGGGGCGTTTCGTGTTTTGTTGGGAACATGTCGCTTTTGTGCATCCCTTTCGACCCTCCGAAACCCAAGCTTTCGGAGTGGAGTGATGCCGCGTCTTCGCCAATCCAACAAACAAAACAAGACAGGGAAATCAGATGAAAAAGACAACCGATCAGATCCTTCTCGACCGGCTGGCACTGGCTGCGCGCAGCGGCGACATCTCTCGCCGGTCGTTCATGCATTTTGCCGCTGCCGCGGGGATCACGGCCTCTGCCGCGACCGGACTCTGGGGCACTTCCGCAGCCGCCAACCCGACACGGGGCGGCACATTCCGCTGGGGTATCCATGACGGCAACACCTCGGACACGCATGATCCGGGCACCTATGTGACACGTCAGATGATTTTTCTGGCCCATACGCATCGCAGCTATCTGACCCTGATCGAGCCGGACAATTCGCTCGGGCCAGACCTCGCGATAAGCTGGGAGGCGACACCCGACGCCATGCAATGGACCTTCGAACTCAACCCCGATGCGTCCTTTCACAGCGGCAAGCCCGTGACGGCAAAGGATGTGATCGACAGCCTCAATCACCACCGTGGTGACGCCTCGACATCGGCGGCCAAGGCGCTGTTGACCGATGTCACGGACATCACCGCCGATGGCGACCATACGGTCATAATCAGTCTCGCACGCGGCAATGCCGATCTGCCGTGGCTGATGACCGACTATCACTTTGCCATCTGCCCCTCGAATGGCGATGGCACGATTGACTGGCAATCCGGCGACGGGTCCGGCCCCTACAAGATCGAGGCGGGCGACTTCGGCATCCGGTGGGAGTTGACACGCCACGATGGCTGGCACGGTAACGGGGGGTATTTCGACAAGGTGACGATGATCGTCCTCAACGATCCCAACGCACGACAAACCGCGCTGGTGACGGGCGATGTGGATTGCGTCTCGCTGATCGAGCTCAAGACGCTGGCGCTGTTGCAGCGCAATCCCGACATCTCGGTTGACAATATCCCCTCGGGCGGTGCGATCACGATGCCGATGTTCTGCGACACGGCACCCTTTAGCGATGTGCGCGTGCGCACCGCGCTGAAACTCGCGATGGACCGGGACGAGATCATCGAGAAAATCGCCTTTGGCGCTGCCACCAAGGGCAATGATTTCCACCTCTCACCGGTGCAGCCCTATTGGCCCGCAGACATCCCGCAGCGGGACTACGACCCGGATCAGGCCAAATCGCTGCTTAAGGCCGCAGGGCAGGACGGGCTTACCATCAATCTTTCCGTGGCCGAGAGCGTCTATGCCGGGGCTGTAGATATGTGTGTGCTCTACGCCGAACAGGCCAAGGCTGCGGGGATCAACATCAAGGTCGTGCGCGAGCCGAGCGATGGGTATTACTCCGATGTCTGGCTGAAAAAGCCATTCAGCGCCGTATCTTGGGGCGCGCGCCCGACGCCTGACGTCATGTTCACCCTGGCCTACAAGAATGACGCCGCCTGGAACGAGAGCCGTTGGCAGAACGCGCGTTTCAACGAACTGCTGCTTCAGGCCAAGGCCGAGCTGGATCAGACCCTGCGCGCCGAGATGTATCGCGAGATGTGCCTCTTGATGCGCGATGATGGCGGCACCCTCCTGCCGTTCTTCAACAACTGGGTCTATGCACGCGGCAAGGGCGTGCAGCGCCCCGAAAAGGTCGCGGCAAGCTGGGGCTGTGATGGTGCGCGCGCCGCAAGCCGCTGGTGGTTCGAGGCCTGAGGCCATTTCCATGACCCGGCACCTCTGGTGCCGGGCCTTCAACCGCCGGTGCGGGGCAAATCCCGCTTCGGCATTTCACGTCACAGCACATGGTCCGAAACGGAAATTTTTTCCGCCAAGGCCAATATACTGTTAGCCTGAGCCACAAAGGCCGCGCCGGACGACAAGGCGAGAGGCAAAAACAACAGGAGGGAAAGATGGGGGACATCCTTGGGCTGGTTGTAAAACGGCTCGGTTTGGGATTGATCATTCTACTGGTCATATCCGTGATCATATTCTTCATGGTCGAGCTTTTGCCGGGCGATATCGCACAGGCGGTTCTGGGACAGGGGGCGACGCCAGAGAACCTCGCGGCCTTGCGCAAGGAAATGGGGCTCGATCAGCCGGCGGTGGTGCGCTATTTGCAATGGCTCGCTGGCGCGGTGGTGCT
>JBLRXE010000051.1:0-10412 GCA_047920895.1 Roseovarius sp. | reverse complement strand
GGCGAGATCGAACAAAAGATCGTCGGCATCTTCCGCGAATACAACGTTGTCATCAACAAGGCCGGCCCGCCCTATACCAACGGCTGAGCCGCGCCGGAAAAGATGTGTCCGGCCCCGCACGACCGGGGCCGGGCCACGCAGCAAGACCGACATAATACCGATAGAAAAACAAGGACGCCGCCATGGCCCTCAGTCTCGAAGATCTGAAATCGAAGGTTGCCGCCGGCACGGTCGATACCGTGCTCGTTTGTCTCGTGGACATGCAGGGACGGCTTATGGGCAAACGCTTTCACGCGGCGCATTTCATCGACAGCGCCTGGGAAGAAACCCATTGCTGCAATTACCTGCTGGCCACCGATCTGGAAATGACCACCCCCGAAGGCTTTGCCGCCACAAGCTGGGAACGTGGTTACGGCGACTATGTGATGAAGCCGGACCTCTCGACGCTGCGCCCGATGCCCTGGCTCGACGGCACGGTGATGGTGCTCTGCGATGTGCTCGATCACCACACCCACGCCCCCGTTCCCCACAGCCCCCGCGCCATGCTCAAGACACAGTTGGCACGGCTGGATGCCATGGGCTTTGACGCGATGATGGCGACGGAGCTTGAGTTTTTCCTGTTCGAGAAAAGCTATGACGACATCCGCAAATCCGGCTATCGCGACCTGACACCGCTCTCGGGTTATAACGAGGATTACAACATCTTTCAGACCACCAAGGAAGAGCATGTGATGCGGCCCATCCGCAATCACCTCTATGCCGCCGGTCTGCCGATCGAGAACACCAAGGGCGAGGCCGAGGCCGGGCAGGAAGAGCTCAACATCAAATACGCCCCCGCCCTCGACACCGCCGATTACCACACCATCGCCAAACATGCCGTCAAGGAGATTGCCTGGCAACAGGGCCATGCCGCGAGCTTTCTGCCGAAATGGGATCACCGGCGCGTCGGCTCGTCCAGCCATGTGCATCAATCGCTGTGGCAGGATGGCAAACCGGCGTTCTTCGATCCCGAGGACAGCCTTGGGATGTCGCAACTGATGAAGCATTACATGGCCGGTCTGCTGAAATACGCCCCCGATTACACCTATTTCCTTGCCCCCTACATCAACAGCTACAAGCGGTTCCAGAAGGGCACATTCGCCCCCACCCGCATCCTGTGGTCGGTGGACAATCGCACCGCTGGCTTCCGCCTTTGCGGGGAGGGGTCCAAGGCAGTGCGGGTGGAGTGCCGCGTCGGGGGATCGGATCTTAACCCCTATCTCGCCATGGCGGCGATGCTGGCGGCGGGGATCAAGGGGATCGAGGATAGGCTGGACTTGGCCCCGCCTGCGGCCGGGGATGCCTATAGCGGCAATACCGGGCGCATCCCCGAAACGTTGCGCGATGCCTATCAAACGCTCAAGCAGTCGCAATTCCTGCGCGACACCTTTGGCGATGAGGTCATTGATCACTATGCCCGCGCCGCTGAGGTCGAGATCGAGGATTTCGACCGCGTGGTCACGGATTACGAGGTGGCGCGCGGTTTCGAACGGGCCTGAGCGCGGCACGCGCGGATTTGAGTATTTCTGGAACGATGAAAGGACGGGCACAGTGCCCGCGATCAAGGATGCGATCATGCAGACAGTGAAATGTATCTCTCCCATCGACGGATCGGTCTATGCCGAACGCCCCGTGCTGTCGCTGGACGCAGCACAAGCGGCGGCAACCCGCGCGCGTGCGGCACAGGCGGCATGGGCGGCACGCCCCTTGCAGGAGCGGACCCAAGTGGTAATGGCCGGTGTCGCCGCCGTGGGCGCAATGAACGACGAAATCGTGCCGGAGCTGGCGCATATGATGGGGCGCCCGGTGCGCTATGGCGGCGAATTCCGGGGCTTCAACGAGCGGGCAAGCCATATGGCAGCGATTGCCCAAGACGCGCTGGCCGATATCGCCGTGGGCGAGGATGCCACCTTTCTGCGCTATATCCGGCGGGTGCCGCATGGGGTGGTCTTTGTCGTGGCACCCTGGAACTACCCCTATATGACCGCGATCAACACTGTGGCCCCCGCGCTCATCGCGGGCAATGCCGTGGTGCTGAAACATGCGACGCAGACCCTCCTCGTGGGCGAGCGCATGGCGCGCGCGTTTCAGGCGGCGGGCATACCCGAGGATGTGTTCCAGAACGTTTTTCTTGATCACGACACAACATCGGCATTGATCGCGGGCGGTGCTTTCAATTTCATCAACTTCACCGGCTCGGTGGGCGGCGGGCGCGCGATGGAGCGGGCGGCGGCAGGCACCTTTACCGGGCTTGGACTGGAATTGGGCGGCAAGGATCCGGGTTATGTGATGGAGGATGCCGATCTGGACGCGGCAGTTGAGATGCTGATCGACGGGGCGATGTTCAACTCGGGTCAATGCTGCTGCGGGATCGAGCGGATTTATGTGCATCAGAGCCTTTATGATGCCTTTGTCGAGAAATCCGTGGCGCTGGTGAACACCTACAAACTGGGCAATCCGCTGGAGGCTGAAACCACGATCGGGCCGATGGCCAATGTGCGCTTTGCCGCGGAGGTGCGCGCGCAGGTGGCCGAAGCGCTGGAGATGGGGGCAAAGGCGCATATCGCCACGATGGCCGAGGATGACGGCGCGGCCTATCTCACGCCGCAAATCCTGACCAATGTGACCCACAAGATGCGGGTCATGCGCGACGAAAGCTTTGGCCCCGTCGTAGGCATCATGCCGGTCGCCTCGGACGACGAGGCGATTGCGCTGATGAATGACAGCGAATTCGGCCTGACCGCCAGCCTCTGGACCGCCGATGTCGCCCGCGCGCAGGCGGTCGGCGACCGGGTCGAGACCGGCACGGTGTTTCTCAATCGCGCTGATTACCTCGATCCCGGCCTCTGCTGGACCGGCTGCAAGAACACCGGGCGCGGCGGCGGCCTCTCGGTGATCGGCTATCACAATCTGACACGCCCCAAATCCTACCATCTCAAGAAGGTGACGAAATGACCCTGACTGCCAACTGGTCCTATCCGACCACAATCAAATTCGGCGCGGGCCGGATTGCCGAACTGCCCGCTGCCTGCGCACAGGCCGGGATCAAGCGCCCGCTTCTTGTCACCGACAAGGGGCTGGCGGGGCTGCCGGTGACAGCGGGCGTGCTCGACATTCTCGAGGCCGCAGGCCTTGGCCGCGCGATGTTCTCGGATGTCGATCCCAACCCCAACGAGATCAACCTTGCCGCCGGGGTCAAGGCCTATCAGGCGGGCGGGCATGACGGGGTGATCGCCTTTGGCGGCGGCTCTGGCCTTGATCTGGGCAAGATGGTGGCCTTCATGGCCGGGCAAACGCGATCCATCTGGGATTTCGAGGATATCGGCGATTGGTGGACGCGTGC
Source organism: Roseovarius sp. (assembly GCA_047920895.1). Taxonomy (GTDB): domain Bacteria; phylum Pseudomonadota; class Alphaproteobacteria; order Rhodobacterales; family Rhodobacteraceae; genus Roseovarius. Next base: position 7,030 of record JBLRXE010000051.1, on the reverse strand, counting down.
GAATGCCGATGCCATCGCCCCGATCATCGCCGTGCCCACCACCGCCGGGACAGGATCAGAGGTGGGGCGCGCCAGTGTGATAACCAATTCCGTGACCCATGCGAAAAAGATCATCTTTCACCCCAAGGTTTTGCCGACGGTCGTGATCTGTGATCCCGAACTGACTGTGGGGATGCCGAAATTCATCACCGCAGGCACCGGGCTTGACGCCTTTGCCCATTGCGTCGAGGCGTTTTCCTCGCCCCACTACCACCCGATGAGCCAAGGCATTGCGCTCGAGGGTATGCGCCTTGTGATCGACTATCTGCCGCGCGCCTATGCCGATGGGACGGACATCGAGGCGCGCGCGCAGATGATGAGCGCCGCCGCCATGGGGGCCACTGCGTTCCAAAAGGGTCTGGGTGCCATCCATGCCATGAGCCACCCGGTCGGCGCGCATTTCAACACCCATCACGGCACCACCAACGCAGTCTGCATGCCCGCCGTGCTCGATCTCAACGCCGATATGATCCGCGACCGGTTCGACCGGGCGACAGGATATCTCGGGATCACGGGCGGCTATGACGGGTTCCGCGCCTTTGTGCAGGACTTCAACGACAGTCTTGGCATCCCGCGTGGCTTGCGCGATCTGGGTGTGACCGTGGCGTCCATTCCCGACCTCGTGCGCGATGCGCTGACCGATCCAAGCTGTGGCGGCAACCCGGTGCCGCTGACGGAGGCCAATCTGACGGCGCTCTTCAAGGCGGCTCTCTGAGCGCGGCTTTCATCTGGCCTGAAATACCTCAGGGGGTTTGGGGGACAGCGTCCCCCATCCCATCCCCCTGGCACCCGGTCAGAGGCGGGCGCGCAGCGCCATCAACCCAAGGCGCGGCAGGCGCAGTATCAGCCGCGCCAGAATCTGCCCATACTCCACCTCGCCCGCCATCAGGCGCAGGTAATCGCGCCGCAAGGTGGAGGAGTGCTGAAAGGCACGGGCAAATCCCGGCTCAAACGCGGGCAGGAAGATGACCGGGCGGATCAATCGCGCCATCCGCAGCGCGCGATGCACGGGCCGCAAGGCGCGGCGGTAATGCGTCAATGCGGTCTCGGGTTGCCCCGCCCTGAGTGCCGCAAGCGCCGCCTTGGCCGCCAACTGACCGCTCTGCATCGCATAGCCGATGCCTTCGCCGGTGATCGGATCAACCAGCCCCGCCGCATCGCCCGCAAGCAGCACGGCACCTTGCCCCGGCACGGTGCGGAAATCGCCGAACGGCAGGAATTGCCCTTTGAAACGCGCCTCAGCCGCGTCAATCCCGAGCATGTCGCAATAGGCGGACATGGCGTGTTTCATTTCGGGGTTCCTGTCCAGCAATCCCCCCACGCCCACCGTGGTCGAACACCGCTTGGGAAAGACCCAGCCATAGCCCCACTGCGCCGCTGCCAGATCAATCCGTATCGGCGCGGCGGGGTCGATATGCGCGCCACCCGCCTCGATCTCGAGCCCAAAGCCGATGCGCGCACGGTCAAACGGCTGACCAAAGAGCGCGCGCGCCACCTGAGAGTTGACACCATCCGCGCCGATCAACACGCCGAAGCCCAGCACGGCCCCGCCTTTGAGCGTCACGGTTCGGGCGTCGCGGTCGATCTCTGCCACCGCCTGCCCGGTGAAATCCTGCGCCCCCGCCGCCATCGCATGCCCGCAGAGCATCGCATCCATATCCCAGCGCATCGTGGCGCAGAGGGCGGGGGCATCCTCGATCATCCCAACCGGCTGGCCGCGATAGCGGAAATCCACCGTGGTCTTGCGGTCCTGTGGATCAAACGGCATCGCATGGCCGAATATCTCGGCATAATGCCGCCGGGCGCGCCCGGTGATCAGCCCCCCGCAGAGTTTTTCACGCGGAAAGGTCTTGCGGTCGATCAGGGCCACGCGCAGCCCGGCAGGCGCCGCCACATAGGCCGCCGCTGCACCGGCAGGCCCGGCCCCGATCACGATCACATCGAACCGCTGCATGCCTCAGACCTCGGGCAGGGCATCGCGGCGGATCATCGTGCGCAGCGCGAAACTTGACCGCATGGAACGGATGCCGGGGGTCTGCATCAACCCGTCCTCGAGAAAGCGGTCGAAATCCCTTAGGTCAGCGGCCACCACCCGCAACAGCACGTCGCGTGTGCCGGTCATCAGATAGCATTCCATCACCTCGTCAAACCGTCTGATCCGTGTTTCAAACGCGGTGATCGCATCGCGGGTATGGTGCTCCAACTCGACAAAGATAAAGGCGTTGAGCGGCAGGCCGATTTTCTCTTGATTGACCCGCGCAGCATAGCCGGTGATGATCCTATCGGTTTCAAGCCGCGCGATGCGCCGTGCCAGAGGCGTGGGCGAGAGACCCACCGCCGCCGACAGATCGGCGATCTTCTGGCGTCCGTCGCGTTGCAGGGCGGCGATGATCTGGCGGTCGATGCGATCCATTTTCCCTACTTTTTCCCCTCTTGTTGGAGATATCACCCAAAGGTCACGCGCAATTGACAAGAGTTTGCTGTTTTATCGCGCCTGACCGCTCTTACCTTGTGGGCAAGGAGGAGTCCAACATGCTCACACGTCTGGCCAGTCCCACCCATGAGGAAGTTTACCGCGTCGAGGATCGCGAAAGCGGCTTGCGCGGGTTCATCGCACTGCATTCCACCCGGCTTGGCCCGGCGGCTGGGGGGTTGCGTATGCGCGTCTATGAGGGCGACGATGCCGCGCTTGAGGATGTGCTTAACCTGTCGCGCGGCATGAGCTACAAGAACGCCGCTGCCGGCCTGCCGCTGGGCGGCGGCAAGGCGGTGATCCTTGGCGATCCGGCGCGCGACAAGACACCGGCGCTGCTGCGTGCCATGGGCCGGGCGATCAACATGCTGCAAGGACGCTACTGGACCGCCGAGGATATGGGCATGTCGCCGGTGGATATGGCCGAGCTTGCCCGCGAAACGCGGTTCGTCGCCGGGCTGGACAGTGGCGCGCATGCCAGCGGCGATCCCTCGCCCGTGACCGCGCGTGGCGTTCTCGGCGCAATGCGCGCAGGTGCGGCGCAGCTTTGGGGCACGGATGACCTCAGCGGGCGTCATGTCGCTGTGCAGGGGCTGGGCCATGTCGGCTGGCATCTCTGCCACCTGCTGCACGAGGCGGGGGCAAAGCTCAGCGTGGCGGATATGAACCGGGCCCATGCCGCCAGCACGGTGCGCGAGTTTGGCGCGACCTTGGTCGATCCCCGCGCCATCCACGCGACCGCCGCCGACATCTTTGCGCCCTGTGCCATCGGTGGCGTGCTCAATGCCCACAGCATCCCAGAGATTGGTGCCAGGATGGTCTGCGGTGCCGCGAACAATCAATTGGCCACGCCCGAGGATGCCGAACGCCTGCGCGCGCGCGCCATCCTCTACCTGCCCGATTACGTCGCCAATGGTGGCGGGATCATCAACGTCGCCGCAGAAATCCTGCGGGTCACACCACGCGCCCCGTGGGTCGAGGAACGGTTGGGCGCGATGCAGGCGCGTATGGCGCATATCCTCGCTCGGGCCATGGGTGAAGGGATCAGCCCTGCGATCCTTGCCGACCGTCTGGTCGAAGACCAGCTTCTGCAAGCGGCGGTCTGACGCCGCACCGCCAAGGTGAATTGAGCCGGGGCGCCCTGCCTGCTACACTCCCCCAAACCGCACCGGAGTCCTCATGCCGCGTTTGTCCCTGTCTCTTGCGCTGATCCTTGGCCTGGCCAACACGGCGCAGGCGCAAACCGCGCTCACCGAGCGGGTAAGCCTTGCGCATGGCACCTTCAGCAGCGGCGGCGGCCTGACCATCGCCACCGAACTGCGACCCACGACAGACGGACGCAGCGCGCTCTGCGGGGTCTGGTCCGAGAGCGAGAGCCAGTCGAGCTATACCAAAGGAGCCGCGCGCGAAATCGTGCGGCTGGCGACAGTTTACGTCAACGGTAAGCGCATCGCGCAAAATCTGGCGGCCCTGCCGCAGATCACGCCGCGGCTCGATTATGCCGGCGTGTCTGCAGGCTGCATCCTCACCGATCTGGCATGGCAACCGGGCCGCGTGCCCGAGGTGTTCGTGCCGCGCAAGCAGATCAGCCACGGCAGCGGCAGCGCCCCGCACATCGACTTTCGCCAGACCGGCACCGGCGCGATGAGTGCCACGCTCGAGGCGATCCCGTTCCTGATCCGCAACAGCCGCACCGTGACACTCTCGGGCGCGGCGCAGGTGGTCGAGGGGCGCTATAGCAGCGGCGGCGGTCTGCGTCTGGCGGCGGAATTGCGCCCCATCAACGGGCGCGCGCATCTCTGCGGGGTCTGGTCCGATCTGCCGGGGCAGGACCCCCGCACCGAGCCGCTGGGGCGCGAGATGTTGCGCCGCAGCAGCGTGACACTGGCGGGTCGCGAGATCACCCGCGATCTGGGCAATCTGCGGCGGGTGCCGCTGCGCCGGGGCTATGATGGCGCGCAGGCGACCTGCCTTGACCTTGGCCAGAGGTGGCATGCGAATCAGGCCAGCGCGCCACTGACGCTGCACCTGCCCGATATGCTAGTCTATCGCAGCACGACCCCCAAGGGACAGACCCTGATCCGCTTCGGCGCTTGATCCGGGCGGGATGTGCACACCGCCTCACATGCGCCCGGGAAGTTTTCGCTTGAAGCGTGCCGCACGACGGTGCTATCCAGAGCGCCGCGGCGGGTATGGTGAAAAGGTATCACGAAAGCTTCCCAAGCTTCAGTTACGGGTTCGATTCCCGTTACCCGCTCCAGAAACTCATTTTATTGTTTTTGTTGCTCAATCGCTTAGCGATTTGAGGGCAGGACGGTGTGCACACATCACGTCACACATCGCACACGATTCTGCGGAATGGACATCTGTATTACAACCGTTGCGTTCCACCACACGCCCAAAAGATTTACGGAAGTTTCATACGCCTGCGGCGGATAGTGTCCCACAGCGTGGTGTAGGTTCTGGCTGAGGTGGTCACCAGCGAAGTTCCGGTAAGGTCTGGTTGCTCACACCAACCCAGACTGGAGATTCCCCCGATGACCAACGACATGATGAACCTGCGCGACCTCGTAGAGATGGAGGAGGATCAATTTCCCGACACGCCCTGACGCCGACCTGCTGCGCGAGATGATCGGCTTTGCCGCCGAGCGGCTGATGGAACTGGAGGTCGGGGCCGTGACTGGCGCGGCGGATGGCGAGAAGGACCCCGGTCGGCCGAGAAGGCGCTGACGGCGCTCGCCATTGTCTCTCGGACCAATGGCGTTCCAATGGCTCGCTCCAGGAGGCCTATCTTCAGGGCTACTGGTATTCATTCGAAATATCTTCGTCCATCTTGCCGAGAAAATTCTACCTATCCAGCCGCTTGCTTTTCGGGGGCGGTTGATGCTGCCCGGCGTCAGACACCAACCTCGATCATGGCCCTGGCCAGGATCGGCACGGTGCGGGCGTTGAGCCCGGCAATATTGATGCGGCTGTCGCCAATCATGTAGATCGCATGCTCGGCGCGCAGGCGTTCAACCTGTTCGGGGGTGGCCCCAAGGCGCGAGAACATGCCGCGATGCTGGGCGATAAAGCCAAAGCGGTCCGAGCCGGAAATGCGCTGCAACTCGGTCGCCAGAGACTCGCGCAGTTTGAGCATGCCAAGGCGCACCTCTTCCAGTTCAGCCTGCCAATCGGCGCGCAGGGCGGGATCGGTCAGGACCATTGTCACCAGTCGCGCGCCGTGATCGGGCGGAAAGGAATAGTTCTGGCGGTTGAGATAGGCGAGGTTGCCTTGGGTGACTTTTTGCAAGGCGCGGTTCTGTGCTACGGCCATCAGGATGCCGGTGCGTTCGCGGTAGATGCCGAAGTTCTTGGAGCAACTGGCCGCAATCAGCATCTCGGGGCAGTTTTCCGCCACGAACCGCACGGCGGCGGCATCCGCCTCGAGCCCGTCGCCAAAGCCCTGATAGGCGATGTCGATCATCGGCAGCGCGCCGCGCGCGTTGAGCAGGTCCACCACCGCGCGCCATTCGGTCATGTTGAGATTGGCGCCCGTGGGGTTGTGGCAACAGCCATGCAGCAGCACCACATCGCCCGCGCGCAGGCCGTCGAGATCGGCCATCATGCCGGTGAAATCGACGCCCACGGTCTCGGGGTCGAAATAGCGATACATCACCACCTCGATGCCCATATGGGCAAGTATGCTCAGGTGGTTGGGCCATGTCGGGTCAGAGACAAAGACGCGCGCGCCGGGGCTGGCCATCTTGATGAGATCAAACGCCTGACGCACCGCCCCGGTGCCACCCGGTGTGGCGATGGCCGAGACCTGATTGCGGGTCACGGAATCACCCAAGATGAGCGAAATCATCACATCGGAAAAGGCCGGATCGCCCGCAAGGCCGGTATAGGCCTTGGTGGTCTCCGTCTCCCACAACTGCTTTTCGGCGGTTTTGACCGCGCGCATCACGGGGGTCACGCCCTCGGGGGTTTTGTAGACGCCGACGCCGAGGTCGATCTTGGTGTCGCGCGGGTCGTCGCGGAACGCCTGACCAAGAGCCAGAATCTTGTCGGCGGGTTTTTCTTTCAAGGCGTCAAACATCAGGCTTCTCCAGTGGCGACAGGCAGGGTGGGGAAGGCGCCCCATTCGGTCCAGGACCCGTCATAAAGCGCATGGTCGGTCTTGCCGATCCGCTCCAGCGCCAGATTGATGATGGCGGCGGTCACGCCAGAGCCGCAGGAGGTGATGACCGGCTTGGTCATATCCACCCCGGCAGCGGCAAAGACGGCGCGCAGGGCGTCCGGGTCTTTCATGGTCATGTCGGCGTTCAGAAGGTCCGTGTATGGAATATTCTTGGCACCGGGAATATGGCCTGCGCGCAGACCGGCGCGGGGCTCTGCCGCCTCGCCGCGAAAGCGGGCGGCGGCGCGGGCATCGAGGATTTCGTAATCCCCCAGCTTGGCGGCGGCGGCGACCTGAGTTACGTCCTTGACCATGTGGTTCTGGCGGCGCACGGTCATGTGACGGTCGCGCACGAT
>JBLRXE010000050.1:0-10466 GCA_047920895.1 Roseovarius sp. | reverse complement strand
AGGTCACGCTCGCCACCATCCTTGACCTCAACCTGCCAGCCGAGCCGGTCCCCAAAAACCCGGGCGCGTAGTTTGAACATCTCATCCAGCACATGGCCGAATTTTTCTTTGTTAATGGCATCGATTACCAATATCATCTTTCCGTCTCCCCAAAAGTGGCGTGTCCAGTGTGAGTGGTGCTTTTGCAATCATGAGGTTAGTAAAATCCTCAAAGTATACCATTGGGGAAATCCCGTAGCGGCACGCACGAATGCTCACCAACGCGTGATAAAGTTCTGGGGAAAGAGAGAAATTTCGAAAATTTGGTTAAAAAATCAAATTCGATCAACGCGGATAGATCAAACCGAGGTTGATTGCGCGGCCAATCGCCTGCGGGGTGGTCAGTGCGTTGAGTTTCTGACGCGAAGAGCGCAAATGCACCTCGACCGTCCGGTGCGAGATCGACAGGATGTCGCCGATGTCCTGTTGTGACTTGCCCGCCGCCGTCCATTGCAGGATCTCGATTTCACGCGTCGAGAGCGAAGGCGAATTGAGCATGCGCGTAAGGGGATCAGCCTGTATTACCATGTCATGCATATGCACGGCCGCGGCCTGAAGGTCGCCGATGATGCCAGAGATGAGAAGGTTCCACTCACGCTCGGAGCAATTACGATTGATGCTGAGTCCGCCGACATCGCCATAGGGGCCGTGAATGGGAATCGTCAGCCCCCGGTCGGAAATCCCGAAATCGCGCGCGGCACGGAAAATGGTCTGGAATTCTGCTCCACGCTCCAGCCTGTTCCAGTCTACCGGCGCGATGCTGTGGCGCGCCTTAAGAAGGGTCGGGTCGATCTCGTAATACTTGTTTTCGAGATAATGGGCGGTCCAGTCGGCACCATAGGTCATATGCCCATGCGAGGCGCCGCTGATCGGGTTCATGCCGGCATAGGCCACATGGTCAAGTTCAAACCTGTTGCGCAAATCATCGAGAAACTGGCGAAATGGGTCGATCTTGACCATCTACAATGCTTCCGTGTCGCCTGAGGGCGGGCTGTCATGAGCGGAGGCCGGGATTAATATCCTATCCGTGAGACGGGTCTGGCAACGCGTCTGTTGTAGCGTCGCAAGTGTCAAAGGCCGACGGTGTCGGTTACACACCCTGTTCTCGATTCGCGTACTCTCCATGTCGGGCAGGCCCAAGTTATGTGGTTACGTTATAACGAGCCGCCCCAGATATTGCCTGTGGATGGAACCTGATGAGCAAGCTCGTGGCGTGAGAACCACAAGTACAAAAGTCTACTGAACGGGCAGAAACCCCGAGTTTCGCGAGAGCTTAGCATTGCATGAAACGGCTTGTCGACTGCCGTGTCATAAAATCGTGCCGCGCAGCGGGCTGCGCGGCACATTTCTCAGAACAATCACCCGAATCAGGCGTTATTGTCATCGTTGCTGCGACGATCCGAATAGTCGTCATCGTCAGAGGCTGCGCCGCCGATGTCGTCGAACAGTTCGGCGATCTCGAAGTCTGCGGCCTGGTCGGCCTCTGCGGCGGCATCCCGGATGCTCTTGCCAGAGGCTTGCAGCGCGGCTTCTTCAACCGAACGCGCGACGTTCAACTGGATCGTCGCCACGACTTCGGGGTGCAGCGTGATGAGCACGTCATGCAGACCGAGGTCCTTGATCGGGCGGGTCAGGGCAACCTGCTTGCGCTCGACCGTAAAGCCGTTCTCGGTGGCAGCATCGGCCGCGTCACGGGTGCTGACCGAACCATAGAGTGCGCCGCTGTCAGAGGCCTGACGGATGACGATGAACTGCTGGCCGTTCAGCTTGTCCGCCATCGCTTCGGCTTCTTTGCGGGTCTCGAGGTTTTGCGCCTCAAGCTGGGCCTTGCGGTTGGCGAAATCGGAAATGTTCTTTTCCGAGGCCGACAGCGCCTTGCCCTGCGGAAGCAGGTAGTTGCGGGCAAAGCCGGGCTTGACGTCAACGACATCGCCCATCTGGCCAAGCTTGGCAACGCGTTCAAGAAGGATCACTTGCATTTGAGGTCTCCTTATTTCACGGCATAGGGCAGAAGGGCGAGGAAACGGGCACGCTTGATGGCGCGCGCGAGTTCACGCTGCTTCTTGGCCGAGACGGCGGTGATGCGCGACGGCACGATCTTGCCGCGCTCGGAAATGTAACGCTGCAGCAGGCGCGTGTCCTTGTAGTCGATCTTGGGCGCGCTGTCGCCCGAGAAGGGACAGACCTTGCGGCGACGGAAAAACGGTTTTGTAGCCATGATTTATGCTCCTTGTCTCAGGGGATGGATCAGCGACGCTCGCGGCGTTCGCCGCGGTCGGGACGGTCGCCACGGTCGGGACGGTCCCCACGGTCAGGGCGATCCCCACGGTCGGGGCGGTCGCCGCGCTCGTCACGCTTCTGCATCTGGACAGAGGGGCCCTCTTCATGGGCATCGACCTTGACGGTCAGCACGCGCATGACGTCGTCATGCAGGCGCATCAGGCGCTCCATCTCTTGCACAGCGCTCGAGGGCGCATCACTCTTGAGAAAGGCGTAGTGGCCTTTGCGGTTCTTGTTGATCTTGTAGGCCATCGTCTTGACGCCCCAATACTCGTGCTCGACGAGTTTGCCACCGTTTTCGGTCAGCACGGCACCAAAATGTTCGATCAGGCCTTCGGCTTGCGCGCTGGAAAGATCCTGACGCGCGATCATCACATGCTCATAAAGCGGCATGTTCACTCCATTTCTATCAAGGCGCATTTCATAGGACGGGCTTTGGCTCTTTCGCGCCCCATCCACGAGAGACTGCGCGGTTCATAACGATTGCGAAAGATTGGGCGCGTATACATCGCGGTGTGTGTCGGCGCAAGGCGCTTTGATCCGGCCTGCAGAATGCCTTTGACCTGCCGCAATGCGGACGAATTTGGCGGGCAGGTTTGTGTTGTTCTAGGTGAAAAGGAGTATGATCATGGTTGCCCTGCCGGATTTTGAACGCGAGTTCAAGCATGCACCGTTCGATTACGACGATACGAATGCCCATATTCAGGAAGGAGCGCAGGCGCTCGATCTTGGTCGGGCCACGCAGATGCTTTGCGGCAGCGCGCTGATCTTTTCGGCGATGGGGCTCTGGCTGGTGTCGTCGGGGGCGCAGGATTCCGCGATGATGATGATCAAGCTTCTGGTCTCGGTAACGCTGCTCTTTGGCGGACTGATGTGCCTGAGCCGCGGGCGTGCGGTGCAGATCGGGCCAGAGATTAAGGTCGATGTGATGGGCCGCCGTCTGCATGTGATCGTGCCGGTGGCAGGGGGGCGGGCGTCGCGCGTCGCGGTCCATGATCTCGACTCGCTCTCGGAACTGTCGATGTGCGATCGTGTGCTGACGGCGCGCGACGCCGCTGGCCATCAGATTGTCGCGATGAAAATCGAGGATCGCATCACTGCCAAGGCGCTGCGCCGGGCGCTTGGCTTTCCGGCCTGATTGAGGCCTAAATCAGGCAGGTGTTCGCCAATCCACAGCGGCTGTTTGAAACTACGGGATTGTGATTTGGAACCGGAGCGCCAAATGTGATCAGGTAAGTCACATTTCAACCTCTGGAGGTTTCCGATGAAGAATATCCTGCTCGCTGCGGCCCTTGCCCTGACCGCAACAGGCGCTGTTGCCGCCCCCGAAAAATACGAGCTGGACGCCAGCCACAGCCAAGTTGTTTTTTCCTACAATCACTTGGGCTTTTCCACTACCACAGGTATGTTCTCGGGCTTTGCCGGTGAGATCCTGTTTGACGCCGAAGATCCGGCGGCCTCTTCGGTCAACGTGTCGATGCCGGTGATGTCAATGTTCACCGGCTGGGAAAAGCGCGAAGAGCATTTCATGTCCGAGGATTTCTTTGGCGCCAGCGAAGGCGATATGATCACGTTCACCTCGACCGGAATCGAGGTTACGGGCGACACGACGGCCAAGATCACTGGCGATCTGACCATGAACGGCGTGACCAAATCGGTCGTGCTCGACGCGCGCCTCAATCAAAAGGCCGATGCGCACCCGATGAACAACAAGCCGTGGCTCGGATTCGACGCCACGACCACCTTGTTGCGTTCGGATTTCGGTGTGGACAAGTTCACGCCCTTCGTCAGCGACGAGGTCGAGGTGCAGATCTCGCTGGAGGCAGGCAAGGCCGAATAGGCCGGCACAAGAGGCTAATCAGGGCCGTCCGCGCAGTGCGGGCGGCCCTTTTCGTTGTTGGCTCAGGTGCCGTAGGCGCGGCGGCGGCCCATCACATCCTCAGCCGCCAGAACCAGCGCATCGGCGATCAGGTCAAGATCGGGGCGGGTCAGGCGTGCGGGCAGGCGGGTGTCGCAGGCGCGCATCAGCATGGCGCGCGTGCCGGGCAGATCGGGTGTCCCGCCCGGCAGAAACTGCCAGTTCCAGAAGGCGCGCGCATTGTCGGTGCTCAGGCCAAAGATCTGCACCTTGACGCCGCGCGCCGCCGCCGCTTGGGCAAAGGCGCGGGTGTCCTCTTGGGTCATGCCCACCAGATTGAACTGGATCGAATCCGGCGCGCGTTCTTCGGGCATCAGCTTTTCGGGCACCTGCATCCAAGGCGAGGTATTGAGCCGCGCTGCGACATAATCATGGTTGGCGCGCCCGTCGCGCACCCGCCGCGCCACCTCGGCCAGTTGCGGGCGGATGATCGCCGCCGACAGGTTGTTGAGCCGCAGATTATAAAGCGGCAACTGGTTCTGGCCGCGGGCAAAGGCGGCTTCGAGTGCGGCATCGGGCACCGTCATATGCTTGGCCCAGTTGTGTTCATAGGCGCCGGACATGATCACCGCGCGGGCGATGAGATCGGCATCGTCGCTGACCATGATTCCGCCTTCGCCGGCATTGACCAGCTTGTAGGATTGGAAGCTGAAACAGCCAATTTTCCCGATGGTGCCGATATTGCGCCCGCCCCAGGTAGTGCCGAGCGAATGCGCCGCATCCTCGATCACGGGAATGCCGCGCGCATCGCAGAGCGCCATGATCGCATCCATATCCGAGGTATGGCCGCGCATATGGCTGATGATGACCGCCTGCACCGTGTCCAGCCGCGCCGTAAAATCTGCGATGTCGATACGGTAATTCTCGCCCACCTCGCAGAGCACGGGCACACAATCGGCATGGATCACCGACGAGGGCACGGCGGCAAAGGTAAAGCCAGGTATGAGCACCCGCGCATCGCGCGGCAGGCCAAGCGCCTTGAGCGAGAGAAATAGCGCCGCTGAACATGAGGACACGGCGAGGGCGTATTTCGAACCCAGCAACGCAGCGAATTCGCGCTCGAGCAGCGTCACCGGGGCGTTTTCCGGCGCTGTGTAGCGAAAGAGATCGCCCGATTGCAGCATGCGGTCGATTTCTGCGCGGGCGGTCTCGGGGATGGGTTCCGCGTCATAGACATTGGGGGCAAGGGCCATGTTTTCGGATTTCCTGAAGTTCAGTTTCGGTTTTTCAGAACATATAGGCGACAATTGTGACAGTTTGTCAAAGGAAACCCCATGGCACATGGATCAAAGGGCACAAAGACGCCGACAAAGAGGGATCAGAAACCGAGGCGATCGCGCAGTGAAAACCACGTCATCGCCAGCACCAGAAGCGGGCTGCGCAGGGCCACCCCACCCGGAAAGGCCGGGGCGGGCACCCGCGCCATGCAGTCAAAGCCTGATACCTCACCGCGCAGCGCCTCGGCCATCAGGCGGCCGGCATGGGTGGCGGTGCCCACGCCATGCCCGGAATAGCCAGAGGCGGTCAGGATATTGGGGGCAAGACGCGCGAGATAGGGCATGCGCCGCATTGTGATCGCCAGCGTGCCGCCCCAAGCGTAATCGAGCTTAACATTCTGCAAATACGGGAAAATCTCAAGCATCGGCTTGCGGACGGTGGCGCGGATGTCCTTGGGAAAGCGATAGCCATAGCTCTCACCGCCACCAAAGAGCAGGCGCTTGTCATGGCTGAGGCGAAAGTAATTGACCACGAATTTCGTATCGGCCACCGCCACGTCGCGGGTCAGGACACGGGCCGCCGCATCGCCCAAGGGTTCGGTGGCCACAATGAAATTGTTGATCGGCATGACACGCGCGGCGACCCTGCGCTCCAGCCCGCCGAGATAGCCGTTGCAGGCGAGAATGAGGTGATCCGCCTCGATCGCGCCCGCATCCGTCGCCACACGCACCCTTGCACCGCGCGTGATCTGATGCACCGCTGATCCCTCGTGGATGCGCACGCCTGCCGCCGCCGCCGCACGCGCAAGGCCAAGCGCAAGGCTGAGTGGATGCAGATGGGCCGCCCCCATATCCAGCGAGCCGCCGTGATAGGCGGGCGAGGGGCAGAGCGCGGCAAAGCCCTGAGCGTCCAGCTTCTCGATCTGATCATAACCGTAGCGATTGGCCAGATGATCGGCATGGTCATGCTCTGCCGCCATTTCACGCGCCGATAAACAGGCATGCGCCACGCCGGGTTTGAGATGACAGTCGATGCCATGCCGCGCCACCAGCGATTTGACCAGATCCTTGGCCTCTTCGGCCAACCGCCACAGATGTGCGGCATCGTCATCGCCCACCAGCCGCTCGAGCGCGGTCTGTTCCATGCGCTGCCCGCTGCCCAATTGCCCGCCATTGCGCCCCGAGGCGCCAAAACCCACGCGCTGTGCTTCGAGCAGGACCACATCGAACCCCGCTTCGGCCAGATGCAGCGCTGCCGAGAGGCCGGTATACCCCGCCCCCACCACACAGACATCTGCCCGCGCCGCGCCGCGCAGGGGCGCGAAGCCCGGCAGGGGCGTGGCCGTGGCCGCATACCAGCTGGGCGGATAGGCGCCGCGCCGATCATTGGAATAGAGCAGATTCATCGCTTTTTCTTGGTGCAAATACTCACATCCGCGTCCGCGCCGGGTGGCTCAGACGTTGAGGAGAAGATGCTCACGCTCCCATGGGCTGATCACCTGGAGGAATTCTTCGTATTCGGTGCGTTTCACGATGGCATAGACGCGGGCGAATTCGGGGCCGAGGATGTCATGGAGGTCTTTTGCCTCTTCGAACATGTCGAGCGCGTCACCCATGACATTGGGAATGTCCGGTTCACCGCAATAGGCGTCACCCTTGACTTGCTTGTCTGGCCATTCCTCCTTGATTATCCCGAGAAGACCACAAGCGAGGCTTGCCGCGATGCCGAGATAGGGGTTGCAATCCATGCCCGCCATACGGTTCTCCACCCGCCGCGCCTCGGGTCCAGAGAGCGGCACGCGGATGCCGGTGGTGCGGTTGTCGCGTCCCCAGGCAAGGTTGATCGGGGCAGCGTGATCCTTGACGTAGCGGCGGTAGGAATTGACATAGGGCGCCAGCACCGCGATGGCCGAGGGCAGGTGTTTCTGCAACCCGCCGATAAAGTGGAAAAAGGCGTCGGTTTCGCCACCCTGCGGCCCGGCGAAGATGTTGCGACCTGTTTCCATGTCGAGGATCGAGTGGTGGATATGCATGGCGCTGCCCGGCTCGTCAGCGATGGGTTTGGCCATGAACGTGGCAAAGCAGTCGTGGCGCAGGGCGGCTTCGCGGATCAACCTTTTGAAATAAAAGACTTCATCGGCCAGCTTGATCGGATCGCCATGGCGCAGGTTGATCTCCAACTGGCCTGCGCCGCCTTCCTGGGTGATGCCGTCGATCTCGAACCCCTGTGCCTCGGCAAAATCGTAGATGTCGTCGATCACCGGGCCGAATTCATCCACGGCGGTCATCGAATAGGCCTGCCGCGCGGCAGCAGGGCGACCGGAGCGGCCCATCATCGGCTTGATCTCATGGGCGGGATCGAGGTTGCGCGCGACGAGGAAGAATTCCATTTCGGGGGCGACCACGGGTTTCATGCCGCGGGCGTGATACATATCGACCACCCGACGCAAGACGTTGCGTGGGGAAAAGGGAATGGGGGCGCCATCTCGGTCAAAGGCGTCATGGATCACCTGAAGCGTCCAGTCGGCGGTCCAGGGGGCGGCGGTGGCGGTGGACATGTCCGGGCGCAGGATCATGTCGCGTTCGATGAAGCCAGCTTCGCCCGCCGCCTCGCCCCAGTCGCCGGTGATGGTCTGGAAAAAGATCGAATCGGGCAGGTGAAAGTATTTCTGCCGGGCGAATTTTGTCGCCGGAACCGCCTTGCCGCGCGCGATTCCGGGCAGATCAGAGATGATGCACTCGACCTCATCAAGGCGTCTGTTTTCGAGATAGGCCTGCGCAGAGGCGGGCAGGGAATTGGTTAGCTCAGTCAGGTCGGCCATGGCTGGCACCTCGTTTGAAAAACTCCGCCATGCGGGCGGCTATCGTGTCATTTGCAGTGGGTTGATCAAGTTTGGCCTTGGCCTCGGCGATCAGGTCGGGGGGCACCACGCCGGGGGCGCGGTGGTGAATGAGGCGGTCGATCATGGTGGCCGTGAATTCGGGATGCGGCTGGATCGTATAGATCCGGTCGCCATAGAGCAGCGCGGCATTCTCGCAAAACTCATTTTTTCCAATGACTTCCGATCCATCCGGCAGGTGCGTGACCTGATCCTGATGCCAGGCGTTGAGGGCCAGGCGTTGCCCCTCGATCTCGTACTCGGTGACACCCACCTGCCAGCCACCACCGAATTTCTCGACCTTGCCGCCCATGGCCTGTGCAACGATCTGATGGCCAAAGCAGACGCCCACCAGCGGCCGCCCCAAGGCGTGGATATCGCGGATCAACTGTTCGAGCCGGGGTATCCACGGGTGGTCCTCATAGGCACCATGTTTGGAGCCGGTGATGAGCCAGCCGTCGGCGGCGTCCGGTCCGGTAGGAAACTCTTCATCCACGACGTTGTAATGATCGAACTCAAAGCCGTGCCCGTCGAGCAACTGGGCGAACATCACCTCGTAATCGCCCAACTCGTCGAGGACGATGTCGGGGGCGTGGCCGGTTTTCAGGATGCCGATTTTCATGGCGGTCTCTTGATTTGATCAAATTAAGGCGGGGCTGCCGGTTCAGGCTACACCGTTTCGAGATAGGTCTTCCAGTGGTCTTCTTTGGGGATGGGGGACATATGGGCCAATTCCTGACGCTTGGTCATGACGAGGTTGCGGATCAGGTCGGAGTGAAAAATCCGGGCGATCATCGGATCTTGGGCGAACCAATCAATCGCGGTGGCCCAATCTGCCGCCAATTGCGGCATCTCGACCTCGTAGGCATTGCCGCTGATGGGCGGCGGCGGTGCCATATTTTCTTCGATCCCGGTGATGGCCGCGCCAAGAATGGCGGCAAAGCTGAGATAGGGGTTGATGTCGCCGCCTGCAACGCGGTGTTCAATGCGGCGCGCGGCGGGGGGGCCACCGGGGATGCGCACGGCGGTGGTGCGGTTCTCATAGCCCCAACCCGCGCCGGTGGGCGCATGAGCACCGGGCACCAGTCTTGCATAACTGTTGGCATGTGGCGCGAAAATCAGCGTGGAAGGCGGCATTGCTGCAAGACAACCCGCCACGGCGGCGCGCAGGATGTCCGTGCCGTTTGCGGTGCCATCGTTGAAAACATTGTTCCCGGCCTTGTCCATCACCGAGAAATGCATGTGCATACCGTTGCCGGTGTCATCCTCGAAAGGTTTGGCCATGAAGGTGGCAACATAGCCGTGCTGGCGGGCCAAGCCTTTGATAAGTGTCTTGAAAAGCCATGTATCATCGGCGGCGCGCAGGGCGTTTTGGTGGTGTAGGGTCAGTTCGAACTGACCGATGCCCGCCTCGCTGACGGCGGTTTCAACCGGCAGGCCCATTTCCAACCCCGCCTCGTAGAGGGCGCTGAGGAACCCGTCGAACGCATCCATCTGCCCGAGCGAGAGAATGCCCGGAGATTTCATCCGGCGGCCATTGCGGGGGTCGCGTATGTTCTTGAGATTATTACCTTTTCCGTCCACCAAGGTGAATTCCAGCTCTGTCGCTGCCGCAACATGCCAGCCGCGCGCAGTGTAGCGGTCGAGCACGGAAACAAGGGCGTGACGGGGGTCGCCGGCAAAGGGCGTGCCGTCTTCGTGGTGCATGACCATGGGCACAAGGCCCTGCGGCACTTCGAGCCAAGGCAGGGGCACCGGGCCACGGTCGGTGGGCAGGAGCACGCCGTCAACGTCGCCGGTGTCGAACACCAGCGGTGAGTTTTCGATGTCAGCGCCGAAGATGTCCAGATTTAGCGAAGAGAGCGGCATGCGCACGCTACCTGTGGAAAGTTTGTCCGCATGGGCGGCGGGAAGGCGTTTGCCGCGCATCCGGCCATTGAGGTCACAGGCAGCCACGCGGAAGGTCTGGAACTGTGTAAGATCCATTGGAAGAAAGTCCTGATGATGATTTTGTGACAGCCTAGCCCGGCTTTGGGGGACTTGCCAAGATAATTTGATCAAAAAATTTTGAAGGTGACGAATGGTAAGGTTTGTAAGGTTGGTGAGGGGATTTTGTAAGGTGGTGTGGGTGGG
>JBLRXE010000049.1:3639-10484 GCA_047920895.1 Roseovarius sp. | reverse complement strand
GGATATGGGCCGATGCCGGGTTGAAGCCGCATATCGTGAAGGGCTTCAAGGTCTCGAACGACCCAATGTTCGAGGAAAAAGTCACCGATATTGTCGGGCTCTACCTCGATCCGCCGGACCGCGCGGTGGTGCTTTGCGTTGATGAGAAATCCCAGATCCAAGCACTCGACCGGTCCCAACCCGGCCTGCCGCTCAAGAAGGGCCGCGCGGCCACCATGACCCATGATTACAAGATGGGATGGTTGCCGCCCTCCCCAGACGGCATCGCAATGTGCCAAGGTCGTGGTGTTTAACGCCACAGAAACGGAGAGGACGGCGAGATGAAGGATACAATGATCGGGGTGGACTTGGCAAAGCGCGTTTTCCAGCTCCACGGGGCGTCGATGGCGGGACATGTCAAATTCCGCAAGAAGCTGACGCGAGAGCAGTTCCGTCGTTTCATGTCAGACCAGCCGTCTTGCGTCGTGGTGTTCGAAGCCTGCGGCGGCGCAAGCTACTGGGCGCGGGAGATGGAGAAGTTCGGCCATGAGGCCCGACTGATCGCGGCGCAGTATGTCAAACCCTTTGTGAAAAGGCAGAAAAACGATGCTGCTGATGCTGAGGCGATTGTCATTGCGGCGCAGCGTCCCGAGATGCGGTTCGTCTCCCCGAAGACCGAAGATCAGCAGGCTCGGGCTGTGCTGTTCCGCAGCCGTGAACGCCTGGTCCACCAGCGCACCGAACTGGTGAATGCGCTGCGGGCAATTCTATACGAATACGGCCACGTGTTTCCACTGGGCATTGCCCAACTGAAGCGGATCGAGGCCTTGGTCAAGGATCCTGCCTGCGATCTGCCCGCACTGGTTATTGAGGAGTGCCAGGACCTGCTTGCGCAGATTTCTGAGAAAAGCGACAGGATCGACGCCCGAATGGAGACCCTGAAGGACGCCGCAAAGGAGACGGAAAGGTCAAGGCGCCTGCAAGGCATGCCAGGTGTCGGTCCGCTGACGGCGCTGGCCGTAGAGGCCTTTGCACCGGACATGGCACAGTTCTCCTGCGGCCGGGATTTCGCGGCATGGCTTGGCCTTGTCCCACGCCAGCATTCCACGGGTGGCAAGGATCGGCTGGGGCGGTTATCGAAGGCGGGGCAGACCGATATCCGACGGCTTCTGATCATCGGGGCGATGTCGCGTATCATCGGACGGGCGCGTGCCAAAATTCCGGCTGACGGCTGGATCGGGCGGATGCTGGCACGCAAGCCGAAGATGCTTGTCGCCATTGCGCTGGCCAACAAGATGGCGCGGCAGATCTGGGCGATGCTGACGAAGAACGAGGGCTACAGAGATCCGGCGCTGGCGAGAGCGATATGAATGTCATGTCGTAACAAACCAGTTTCGGTGTCACGGGGGGTGTGAGAGCGCGATGACCTGAATGGGCACAATGATCGAACAGATCTGGATCAGGAAAACCAGTGTGGCGCTTCGAGCTTGTGAGCTCGCTTACAAGATTTGGACCTGATCCGCTGATCACCATACCGGCCCGCGGCTTCTGGAAGCGCCGCACATCAAGGCCTGAAAGAAGACCGCAATCGATCACACGCGTATAGGGTCAGAAAACTCTTGCACCACGGGCGGCAACCAAAGAAGCGCCATGGCACCACCACGCTCTTCGCCGCGCTGGATGTGAAATCGGGCAAGGTCATCGGCGAGTGCATGCCCCGCCATCGCGCCAGGGAGTTCCTGAAATTCCTGCGCCAGATCGCCAAGGCCGTGCCCGCGCGCCGCGATGTGCATCTGATTTTGGATAATTATGCCACCCACAAGACGCCCGAGGTGAAGGCCTGGCTGGACAAGCACCCGCGCTTCAAACTCCACTTCACGCCCACCAGCGCGTCTTGGCTGAACCTGGTCGAACGGTTCTTCGCCGAGATCACGTCAAGGCGCATCCGGCGCGGCAGCTATTCCAGCGTCAACGATCTTGAGGCCGCGATCTACGACTATCTGGCGCAGCACAACGAGAGGCCCAAGCCCTTCAAATGGACCAAAACCGCCGAGGATATTCTCACCCGGGAACGCCGCGCCTTGGACAAACTCGATGAAATCCGAGGGAACCGGTAAGATGCGTCAGACTCAGAACACTAGATGCAGGCCGCTGGCCGCTGGCACCTTCGGGGCGGAGCCTCTTTTGGGCGGGGCTGAACAAGGGCAAGAAATCCATCGCCATCGACATGAGCCGCCCCGAAGGACAGGAACTTATCACAAGGATCGTCACCGCTCCGGGCGAGGATGCGGGCCTCTTTCTGACAAACCTGAGGGTGCGCGGGTGGATGGATTACGAAACTCTAAGCCAGCATCGTGCGGATTTGGTCATGGTTACGTTGATGGGGGACAGGCACGGACGTCCGGCGGTAGATTACACCGTCAACCCGTCCTTGGGTATTCCCGAGATGACCGGTCCCGTGGGCTGGCCGGAACCTGTTGCGCATGCGCTCCCCGCCTGGGACATCGCGGCGGGGCATTTGGTGGTGTCCTCGCTCTTGGCGGCAGAGCGCGAGCGTCTGCGAAATGGCAGGGGGCAAGAGGTGGAATTGTCGCTCAAGGATGTGGCGGCGGCCACCATCGGGCATCTCGGCCTGATCGGGGATGCTATGGTCAATGACAAGGAGCGCGGCAAGTCGGGCAATGCACTCTACGGGGCCTATGGGCAGGATTTTCTTTGCGCCTGTGGGCGGCGGGTGATGGTGATCGGCCTTACACATCGGCAATGGCGCGGGCTGGTCAAGGCCACGGGCACCGATACGGCGATGGCCGCCTTGGCCGCACGCACGGGACGCGATCTGAATGACGAGGGTAATCGCTGGCACCTGCGGCGCGAGATCACAGCCATTTTGCGGCCGTGGTTCGCGGCGCGGGACCTGAGCAGCTTCGCCGACGCGTTCGATGCGGCGGGCCTGACATGGTCGGTGTTCCGCACCGTGCGCGAAGCTCTGGCCAAAGACCCGGACCTGAGCGAGGAAAACCCGATGTTCAAGCTCTTGATGCAGCCAGGGCTTGGCCGGTTTCCGGTGCCGGGGCATTCTGCAACCTTTTCGGCCCACGCGCGCGCGGCGCCGCAACCCGCACCGCAACTTGGTGCGCATACCGAAGAGGTTCTGGGCAATGTGGCCGGGCTGAGCGACACAGAGATCGCCAAGTTTTTCGATAGTGGCGTCGTGCAAAGCCCTCGCTATGGGGCGCGTCCGGCGGCGTGAACAGGAAATTGTGGATTTCCCGACGAAATCCGACCGAGGGCGCTTGATTCCCGATCCAAGCTGGCGTAATCCGGCGCTCGGCCTTAGGGGTATAGCTCAGCTGGTAGAGCGACGGTCTCCAAAACCGTAGGTCGCGGGTTCGAACCCTGCTGCCCCTGCCATTTCTTCCTTTCATCTCCGACGGAGTGTCGCGGTCCGATCTTGTGTCCGGGCGCGTCAAAAGAGATTAAAATCAGCCTCAAATGCGGTTAAATTTAGACTTGCCGTGTTTTTGACGCCGATTTGCCATGTTTTCGCCGTAATCGCGCCTCATCACCACCATTAATCGGTTCGACGTCCGGGGGGACTGAGGCCGATCCGCGTGGGGGCGTGGGAGAAACAGGGGAATAGCTGCCATGGAAGCGCATTTGCCGCGGGTTCCGGTTCAGAATACATATTTTTCACATCAAAATTCCGAATTGCCGGGTCATTCGCCCGTCGATGCCTCATCGTCCGAGCAGGCGGTGCAAAATGCGATGACGACGATCCGCGAGATCCTGACGGAAGAACGGCGCAAGACGCGCCGCCATGCCTTGCCGGACCTTGCGCCGCATGTCCCGGTCGAACATCTGGAACCCGTCCGGGGACGGGCTCTGGTGCGGCGCATTGGTCTGCTGGCGCGGATAAAGGGGGTTGCTTGGCGCCCCATGCGCCGGAGGCCGCGCCATGCCGGTTGGCTGGCAGCGTTTGCGCTGGTACTCTGGCAGCCCTTGCCGGTGCTTATCGCCATGTTCATCGGCTTCTGGTTGGTCTTTATCGGTTATGCCTTGTTCGGCCCGGAACGCATGACGCACTTGCGGTCGCAGTTGAGAGCCCGCATTTCAGGCGTTATGAAACAGCGCCGCAGATGGCCCGAACTCCGGCTGCGCAGGGAACCCGAGCCGGATGTCTTCGCGGATCGCCCCGATCCGTTCGAACGGATCTTGCCACCGACGCGTTGAGACACAAGGGCAGGGGGCCGCAGCCTTCTGCCCTTGAATTCGCGGGCCAGCCCGCTTATGTCGCGCTGAGCATGGAAATCAGAGAAGACAGCGCAGATGGCACGCACGAACCCGGTTCAATTCATTCAGCAGGTCCGCTCGGAAGTGGCCAAGGTCGTCTGGCCGACCCGCCGCGAGGTGGTTTTGACGACCGTGATGGTCTTTATCATGGCCACGATCACCGCAATCTTCTTTGCTTTGGTGGATTTGGGTATCCGCAGCGGACTGCAAGGCGTGCTGAGCCTGTTCGGGTAAAGCTGTGAAAATCTTGTTCAGGCTCTTGAATTCGCAGGCAATCAGGGGTAGGTGACCCCACACTCTGAAACATGGCGCGCGGCGATTCGTGTTGCGCGCCGATTTTTGTTTTAGGTGGCATAGGCCCAAGGGTCTGAAAAAATACGGAAATCCGGTCACTGTATCGGTAAGAACAAAGGCATAGGGCGACGATGGCAAAGCGATGGTACTCGGTCAGTGTTCTCTCGAATTTCGAGAAGAAGATCGCCGAGCAGATCAGACAGTCCGTCACCGAGAGCGGCCTTGAGGATGAAATCGACGAGGTTCTCGTGCCCACCGAAGAGGTTATAGAGATTCGTCGGGGCAAGAAAGTGACCGCCGAGCGGCGATTCATGCCCGGCTATGTGCTGGTGCATATGGAGATGTCGGATCGAGGCTATCACCTGATCAGCTCGATCAACCGCGTCACAGGCTTTCTTGGGCCGCAGGGGCGGCCGATGCCGATGCGCGACGCAGAGGTTCAGGCAATTATCGGCCGTGTGCAGGAAGGCGAAGAAAGCCCGCGCACACTGATCCATTTCGAAATCGGCGAGAGGGTCAAGGTCAACGACGGCCCGTTCGAGGATTTCGACGGCATGGTCGAGCAAGTGGACGAAGACAATCAGCGCCTCAAGGTGTCAGTGTCGATTTTTGGCCGGGAAACCCCGGTCGAGTTGGAATTCACCCAGGTCACGAAACAGATGTGATCGGGGTTGTCCGGTTCCGCCTGACGGCGATCCGGACCAGAGCCGTGGGAGGCGAGGTGGCCGCGTCCACCAGACCGCACCACACAACACGAGAGCCAAAGGGGCGCGCCCCGATGGTGTTGGACCAAAAGGAGAGGCCATATGGCCAAGAAACTTATCGGGACGCTCAAGCTTCAGGTGAAAGCCGGGCAAGCCAACCCCAGCCCGCCTGTCGGCCCCGCATTGGGTCAGCGCGGCATCAATATCATGGAATTCTGTAAGGCGTTCAACGCCAAGACCGCAGACATGGAGCCGGGTGCGCCTTGCCCGACAGTGATTTCCTACTACCAGGACAAGTCCTTTGATCTGGCGATCAAGACGCCACCGGCATCCTACTATCTCAAGAAGGCCGCCAAGCTTCAGTCCGGGTCCAAGACCCCGGGTCGTGCTCCGGCCGGCACAGTGACCATCGGGCAAGTGCGCGAAATCGCCGAGGCCAAGTGGAAAGACCTGAACGCGAACGACATCGAAGCCGCCATGCAGATCATTCTTGGCAGCGCGCGGTCCATGGGCATCGAGGTAAAGTAAGATGGCAAAGCTTGGAAAACGGACCCGCACCCTGCGTGAAGCCTTTGAAGGCAAAGACAATCTGACTGTCGAGGATGCGATTGCCCTGATCAAGGGCAATGCAACCGCGAAGTTCGACGAAACCGTCGAAATCTCGATGAACCTCGGGGTTGATCCCCGCCATGCGGACCAGATGGTGCGCGGCGTTGTCGGCCTGCCCAACGGCACCGGCAAGACCGTACGCGTTGCTGTCTTTGCCCGTGGCGCCAAGGCGGACGAGGCACAGGCCGCAGGCGCCGACATCGTGGGCGCTGAGGACCTGATGGAAACCATTCAGGGTGGCAAGATCGAGTTTGACCGCTGCATCGCCACGCCCGACATGATGCCTATCGTGGGCCGTCTGGGCAAGGTTCTGGGCCCGCGCAACCTGATGCCGAACCCCAAGATCGGCACGGTGACGATGGACGTCGCGCAAGCGGTCAAGGATGCCAAGGGCGGCCAGGTGCAGTTCAAGGCGGAAAAGGCCGGTGTGGTCCATGCCGGGATCGGCAAGGCGTCGTTCGATGCGGACAAACTGGCCGAAAATGTGCGCGCCTTTGTCTCTGCCGTGCAGCGCGTCCGGCCGACCGGCGCCAAGGGCACTTATGTCAAGAAGATCTCTCTCTCGTCCACCATGGGCGCAGGGGTGAGTGTCGACGTCAACAGCGCCGTCGTCGAATAAGGATTTGTTCTCGGATCGCTGATCCGGGGGCGAACGGCAGGGCCACATGTGGCCCTGTCCTGTCCGAGACGGAGGGTTCAGGCAACCGCCCGAATAAATCCTTCCTGAGATGGGGAACGAGATAAGATTTCCAACCGGGGCTTTGACCTCGGGTGATCTTGGCCTCGGGACCCGTGTTTTGGACCCGAACGCCGTTCCCTCGGGAGCGGCAAAAACTGAGCCGGGGGGAGACCCCCAAATTTGGAGTGAAACTGTGGATAGAGCCCAGAAAGAGAAAGTGGTCGAGGAACTCGGCCAGATCTTTGAAAGCTCTGGCGTTGTAGTGGTCGCCCACTACGCGGGTCTTACAG
>JBLRXE010000049.1:0-3629 GCA_047920895.1 Roseovarius sp. | reverse complement strand
GGATCTGCGTGCCCGCGCCCGTGCGGCAGAGGCATCGGTTCGTGTAGCCAAGAACAAGCTCGCCAAGATCGCCCTTGAGGGCAAGCCGTGCGAAAGCATTGCAAGCTACCTCACGGGCATGACCGTGCTGACCTATTCCGAGGACCCCGTGGCCGCTGCCAAGGTGTCTGAGGACTTTGCCAAGGTGAACAAAAAGTTCGAGATCCTTGGCGGGGCAATGGGTGGCACGGCTCTGAACCGGGCCGGTGTCGAAGCCGTGTCGAAAATGCCCTCGCGTGACGAGCTTATTGCTTCGATCGTGGGCTGTATCGGCGCACCTGCTTCGAACATTGCCGGTGCGATTGGCGCGCCTGCTTCGAATATCGCGGGCATCCTTTCGACCATCGTCGAAAAGGCCGAGGCCGCGTAAGGCAAACTGTAATCACCGCGTAGGGGTTTACTTCCCGACGTTGGAACACATCTAGAAAACGGAAAGAGTCAAAAATGGCTGATCTGAAGAAACTGGCAGAAGAGATCGTTGGTCTGACGCTTCTCGAAGCACAAGAACTGAAAACCATCCTCAAGGATGAGTATGGCATCGAGCCCGCTGCTGGCGGCGCGGTGATGATGGCTGGCCCGGCGGGCGATGCAGGCGGATCGGATGCTGAAGAGCAGACCGAATTCGACGTTATCCTCAAGTCGGCTGGCGCGTCCAAGATCAACGTGATCAAGGAAGTGCGCGCGATCACCGGTCTGGGCCTCAAAGAGGCCAAGGATCTGGTTGATGCCGGTGGCAAAGCTGTCAAGGAGCAGGTCTCCAAGGACGAAGCGGACGACATCAAGGCCAAGCTGGAAGCAGCAGGCGCAGAAGTCGAAATCAAGTAATCCGTGCCGGGGTAACCCGGACAGGATCTTGCGGCTGGACCCGGTCAATGCCGGGTCTGGCCAAACCTGTCTCAGAGAGGCCCTGCAACAGTCGGGGTTTCTTTAAGGCGAGGTTTACACGATCGGGAGGCCGTCATTGGGACGATGGCCATGAATGGATCAAACCCAGCCGTCTCGGATGGACGCGGCGCTGAGCCCCAACAGCGCGCGCGACCGGTGAGAAATGAAAGGTGACATCGACCATGGCTCAAAGCTTCCTTGGCCAGAAACGTTTGCGCAGATATTACGGCAAGATCCGCGAAGTGCTGGAAATGCCGAATCTGATCGAGGTTCAGAAATCCTCGTATGACCTGTTCCTGAAATCCGGTGAACAGCCCCAGCCGCAGGACGGCGAGGGCATCAAGGGCGTTTTCCAATCGGTTTTTCCGATCAAGGATTTCAACGAGACCAGTGTTCTCGAATTCGTCAGCTATGAGCTGGAGAAGCCCAAATACGACGTCGAGGAATGCATGCAGCGCGATATGACCTATGCCGCGCCGCTCAAGGTCAAGCTGCGGCTGATCGTATTCGATATCGACGAGGATACCGGCGCCAAATCCGTCAAGGATATCAAGGAGCAGGATGTGTTCATGGGCGACATGCCCCTGATGACACCGAATGGAACCTTTGTCGTCAACGGCACCGAGCGCGTGATCGTGTCCCAGATGCACCGCTCTCCGGGTGTGTTTTTTGACCATGACAAGGGCAAGACCCACTCGTCGGGCAAATTGTTGTTCACCTGCCGGATCATCCCCTATCGCGGCTCCTGGCTCGATTTCGAGTTTGACGCCAAGGACATCGTGTTCGCCCGCATCGACCGCCGCCGCAAACTGCCGGTGACGACCCTTCTATATGCTTTGGGTCTCGACCAAGAAGGCATTATGAATGCCTATTACGATACCGTGGACTACAAGCTGAAAAAGAAGAAGGGCTGGGTCACCAAGTTCTTCCCCGAGCGCGTGCGCGGCACCCGCCCGACCTATGACCTGATCGACGCCAACACCGGCGAGGTGATCTTTGAGGCGAGCAAGAAGATCACGCCGCGAGCCGTCAAGCAGTTGATCGAAGAAGGCAATGTCACCGAGCTTTTGGTGCCGTTCGAACATATCGTCGGCAAATTCGTGGCGCGCGACATCATCGACGAGGAAACCGGCGCGATCTATGTCGAGGCGGGCGATGAACTGACGCTGGAATATGCCAAGGATGGCGAGATTTCCGGCGGCACGCTGCAAGACCTGCTTGATGCCGGGATCACCGATATTCCGGTGCTGGACATCGACGGGATCAATGTGGGCGCCTATATCCGCAACACCATGGCGGCGGACAAGAACATGAACCGCGAGAGCGCGCTCATGGACATCTATCGCGTCATGCGCCCCGGCGAGCCGCCGACCGAAGAAGCATCGGCAGCCCTGTTCGACACGCTTTTCTTTGACTCTGAGCGTTATGACCTCTCCGCTGTTGGACGGGTCAAGATGAATATGCGGCTGAACCTCGACAAGCCTGACACGCAGCGCACGCTGGATCGTGACGATATCGTGGCCTGCATCAAGGCCTTGGTTGAGTTGCGCGATGGCAAGGGCGACATCGACGATATCGACCACCTCGGCAACCGCCGGGTGCGGTCCGTTGGCGAGTTGATGGAGAACCAGTATCGCGTCGGTCTTCTGCGGATGGAGCGCGCGATCAAGGAGCGCATGTCCTCCGTCGAGATTGACACGGTGATGCCGCAGGATCTCATCAACGCCAAACCGGCGGCGGCTGCTGTGCGTGAATTCTTCGGCTCCTCGCAGCTCTCGCAGTTCATGGACCAAACCAACCCACTCTCGGAAGTCACCCACAAGCGCCGCCTCTCGGCCCTCGGGCCGGGAGGTCTGACACGCGAACGCGCGGGCTTTGAGGTGCGCGACGTGCACCCCACCCACTATGGCCGGATGTGCCCGATCGAGACGCCGGAAGGGCCGAACATCGGTCTGATCAACAGCCTTGCCACCTTTGCGCGCGTCAACAAGTATGGCTTTATCGAGACCCCGTATCGCAAGGTGATCGACGGCAAGGTGACGGATGAAGTGCAATACATGTCCGCCACCGAGGAAATGCGGCACACCGTGGCACAGGCCAACGCCAATCTCGACGCCGAGGGCCGGTTCGTCAATGATCTGGTCAGCACGCGTAAGTCGGGCGAATACATGCTTGCCACGCGCGAAAGCGTGGACCTGATCGACGTCAGCCCCAAGCAGCTCGTTTCTGTCGCGGCTTCGCTCATTCCCTTCCTTGAGAATGACGACGCCAACCGCGCGTTGATGGGGTCGAACATGCAGCGGCAGGCGGTGCCGACGCTGCGCTCCGAGGCGCCTCTTGTAGGCACCGGCATCGAGGGCGTGGTTGCCCGCGATTCGGGCGCTGCTATCATGGCGAAACGTGCCGGTGTGATCGATCAGGTTGATGCACAGCGGATCGTGATCCGCGCCACCGCCGGTCTGGAAATCGGCGATCCGGGCGTGGACATTTACCGCATGCGCAAGTTCCAGCGATCGAACCAGAACAGCTGCATCAACCAGCAGCCGCTGGTCAAGGTGGGTGACACTGTTCAAAAGGGCGAGGTCATCGCAGATGGCCCTTGCACCGATATGGGCGAACTGGCGCTTGGCAAGAACGTGATCACGGCCTTCATGCCGTGGAACGGCTATAACTACGAAGACTCGATCCTGATTTCCGAGCGGATC
>JBLRXE010000048.1:0-10593 GCA_047920895.1 Roseovarius sp. | reverse complement strand
GGGGATCGCGCCGGACAAGCTGCAAAAAGTGTTCGAACCTTTCTTTACCACCAAACGAACAGGGGAGGGCACCGGGCTTGGCCTCTCGACGGCCTATGGCATCGTCAAACAGACGGGCGGCTTCATCTTTGTGGACAGCACGCCGGGTGAGGGCACCTGCTTTCACTTGCTCTTTCCGGCGTATGTGGGAGAAGATCGGCACGTCAGCGAGGCGCCCCTTGCGGTTGTGTCGGAGGCGCGGGGTAGCGGCGTGGTGCTGCTCGTCGAGGATGAGGCGCCGGTGCGCGCCTTTGCCAGTCGGGCGCTGCAACTGCGCGGCTTTACCGTGCTTGAGGCGGAGTCGGCTGAAGATGCGCTCGAAATCCTTGAGGATCACGATCTGCATGTGGATGTGTTTGTCACCGATGTGGTCATGCCCGGCATCGACGGCCCTGGTTGGGTACGGCGTGCGCTGGCGATCCGGCCCGAGGCGCGGGTGGTGTTCATGTCGGGCTATGCCGAGGAAACCTTTGGCGACCGACAGGCGCGGATACCGAATTCGGTGTTCCTGCCAAAACCGTTTTCGCTCAATGAACTGACAGAGACCGTGCAGCGTCAGTTGACCTGATCGAGACCTAAGGGCAAGCGGGCTGCTCAGTTGGGGGCATCCTGCGTGCGTTCGGGATTCGGTCGTGTGGGCAGGGGGGTGTGGTCTCCCGCCGCGCCAATCCCGGACCAGAGTGCGAAATCCTCGGCGTATTTGCGCCGCAGCCGGGCTTCGATCCGGGGCGAGAGGCCGAGCGGTAGGCTTGGCGAGCGGTTGAGCGGCGCAGGCGCGACCGCCACGCCAAGTCGGGCGGCGAGAAAGCTGCGCAACCCCGGCTGATCCTCGTAGCGGAAGAGATGGGTGACACGGGCGCCGTTGCGCTGGGGTTCAAGGAACTTGGCCTGGCTGCCGACGCGGGCGCAGGCGGGCGGTGTGCCCGTGCAATAGGCGCTCACGAATGCGTCGAAGCTGAGGCCTTGGGTGCTGTTGGGCTGGCCTGTAAGCTCCGCGCGCTGACGGTAGCGATACCAACTGCCAAGCCAGTCAACCGGCTCGCGCATGACCGCTACGATGTCGAAGTTCCCCTCAAAGAATCGCTCGATCATCGGGCGAAAGAATCGGTTGTAGCGAAACACCGGCGCATGCTTGAGCTCGGGCGGGGCCGAAACGGCGATCGCGGCATGGGGGGCGAGAGCGGCCTCATAGGCCGTGCTGCCGGTCTTGGGAACCGACAAGAGAACCAGTCGCGCCTTGGAAAACACCAGCATTTGCGTCTCTCATAGTGAATTTAGCCCGGTTCCGCTGATGTAAACTACTTGTTAATTCTGATGGCGGAAAGTGGGAGGACCAGAATTTTCTTGAAATGTTCACATTTTGTACGCATAGAGATGAGAACAAGAGGTGAACTCAGGCAGTGATTGCCGCCCGTGACAGGGTGTGGAATAAGGGACCGAACAAATGGCAACGGCAGATCTTCTCTCCATGGACAACAAGCGGAACGCGGACAAGCAAAAGGCGCTCGACAGTGCGCTTGCGCAGATCGAACGGCAGTTCGGTAAAGGCTCGATCATGAAGTTGGGCGGCGACAATGTCATCAAGGATATCGAGTCCACCTCGACCGGATCGCTGGGGCTCGACATCGCGCTTGGCATTGGCGGTATTCCCAAGGGCCGGATCGTCGAGATCTATGGCCCCGAAAGCTCGGGCAAGACCACGCTCACGTTGCATTGCGTGGCCGAAGAGCAGAAAAAGGGCGGGGTCTGCGCCTTTGTCGATGCCGAACATGCGCTCGATCCGATCTATGCCCGCAAGCTGGGGGTCGATCTTGATGAGTTGCTGATCTCGCAGCCCGATACAGGCGAACAGGCGCT
This sequence comes from Roseovarius sp., assembly GCA_047920895.1. Classification (GTDB taxonomy): domain Bacteria; phylum Pseudomonadota; class Alphaproteobacteria; order Rhodobacterales; family Rhodobacteraceae; genus Roseovarius. Next base: position 8,697 of record JBLRXE010000048.1, on the reverse strand, counting down.
CGAGATTGTCGATACGCTGGTGCGATCTGGCGCCGTGAGCATGATCGTGGTCGATTCCGTGGCCGCTCTTACGCCCAAGTCGGAGCTTGAGGGCGAAATGGGCGACAGCAGTGTCGGCGTGCATGCCCGCCTGATGAGCCAGGCGATGCGCAAGCTCACGGGATCGATCAGTCGCACGAATTGCACCGTGATCTTCATCAACCAGATCCGCATGAAGATCGGCGTCATGTTTGGCAGCCCCGAGACGACGACCGGCGGCAATGCCCTGAAATTCTACAGCTCCGTGCGCCTCGATATCCGGCGTATCGGCTCGATCAAGGATCGCGACGAGGTGGTGGGCAACACGACTCGCGTCAAGGTGGTCAAGAACAAGGTGGCGCCGCCCTTCAAGCAGGTCGAATTCGACATCATGTTCGGCGAAGGCATCAGCAAGACCGGGGAGTTGATCGACATCGGCGTCAAGGCCGGCGTGGTCGAGAAATCCGGCAGTTGGTACAGCTATGGCGATCAGCGGATCGGTCAGGGGCGCGAGAACACCAAGGGGTTTCTGCGCGACAATCCTGCCATCGCGCTGGAAATCGAGGACAAGATCCGTGCCTCGCATGGGCTTGATTTCCATATGAATGAAAGCACTGGTGACAGCGATATCATGGAGGCCTGAGGCCGCCTGTGCCCAGCCAGAGAGACAGACAAGAGGCCCGGGCGACGCTTGGGCCTTTTTCTTGCGGTGGACATGCTTAATCGGCCCCGTTAAATCAGCAGGACGCAGGCCAACACACGCCCCGGAAAGAGATGCCCATGCCCACGCTGAATGAAATCCGTTCCACCTTTCTGAGCTTTTTCGAGCGCAACGATCACCGCGTTGTCGACAGCTCTCCGCTCGTGCCGCGCAACGATCCGACGCTGATGTTCACCAATTCCGGCATGGTGCAGTTCAAGAACTGTTTCACCGGGGTGGAACATCGCGATTATGTGCGCGCCACCACCAGCCAGAAATGTGTGCGGGCAGGTGGCAAGCATAATGATCTGGACAATGTGGGCTATACCGCGCGGCATCACACGTTTTTCGAGATGCTGGGCAATTTCAGCTTTGGGGATTACTTCAAGGAACAGGCGATCCCCTATGCTTGGGACCTGCTGACCAAGGACTTCGGGATCGACAAATCCAAGCTCCTGGTCACGGTTTACCACACCGATGACGAGGCGGCCACGATCTGGAAGAAATACGCTGGCCTCAGTGATGACCGGATCATCCGGATCAAGACGGATGACAATTTCTGGTCGATGGGATCGACCGGCCCCTGCGGCCCCTGCACCGAGATTTTCTATGATCACGGGGACAGTATCTGGGGGGGGCCTCCGGGAAGCGCGGAGGAGGATGGCGACCGGTTCATCGAGATATGGAACCTTGTTTTCATGCAGAATGAGCGGTTCGAGGATGGCTCGATGCGGGCGCTTGACATGCAGTCGATCGACACGGGCATGGGGCTCGAGCGGATCGGGGCGCTGTTGCAGGGCAAGCACGACAATTACGACACCGACCTCATGCGCAGCCTGATTGAGGCGAGTGCGCATGTGACAAGCCAGGACCCCGATGGGCCGGGCCGGGTGCATCACCGGGTGATCGCGGATCACCTGCGTTCGACCTCGTTCCTGATGGCCGATGGGGTGATGCCGTCGAATGAGGGGCGCGGCTATGTGCTGCGCCGGATCATGCGGCGGGCGATGCGGCATGCGCATATGCTGGGGGCCAAGGACCCGGTGATGCATCGTCTCGTGCCGGCACTGGTGGCGCAGATGGGGCAGGCGTTTCCGGAACTTGGCCGCGCGCAGGCGATGATCGAGGAGACGCTGAAGCTGGAAGAGACACGATTCAAGCAGACGCTGGAGCGGGGCTTGCGCCTGCTCGACGACGAGTTGACAGGGATGGAAGAGGGCGCGGCGCTGCCGGGGGCGACGGCGTTCAAGCTCTATGACACTTATGGATTTCCACTCGATCTGACGCAGGATGCGTTGCGGGAGAAGGGGCGCGAGGTGGATACCGCGGGCTTTGACGCCGCGATGGCCGAGCAGAAGGCCAAGGCGCGGGCGGCCTGGGCAGGCACGGGCGAGGCGGCGGATCAGGCGGTGTGGTTTGATATTTCTGAGGATGTTAGCGGCACAGACTTTCTGGGCTATGATACCGAGGTTTCTGAGGCGCAGGTGGTTGCTATTGTATCCGAGGGTAAGCGGGTCGATGCCATTGAAGAGCTTTGCACTGGTTGGGTCATATTCAACCAAACGCCATTCTATGCTGAATCTGGTGGACAGGTTGGCGACCACGGCAAGTTGATTGGTAAAGAAGTGAATGGCTTCATTTCTGACACGAAGAAATTCCCCGGAGGCCTTTTCGGGCATCAGTTTACGCCTGACAATGGACGCCTAACCGTCGGGATGAGCGTCAAGCTTGAAGTGAACCACACCCGCCGCAGCGCCATCCGGGCCAATCATTCGGCGACGCATCTCTTGCATGAGGCGTTGCGCGCGGCCCTTGGCGCGCATGTCGCGCAGCGCGGCTCGCTCAATGCCGAGGATCGTCTGCGGTTCGATTTCAGCCATACCAAGGCGCTGCGTGCCGAGGAGTTGGAGCGGGTCGAGCGCGAGGTGAACGCGTATATCCGCCAGAATGCGCCGGTCGAGACGCGGATCATGGCCCCCGATGACGCGCGCGCGCTTGGGGCGCAGGCGCTCTTTGGCGAGAAATATGGCGACGAGGTGCGGGTCGTGTCGATGGGGCAGGCCGAGGGATCGGGCAAGGGCGCCGATGGGCGGACGTATTCGATCGAACTTTGCGGTGGCACGCATGTGCGGCGCACCGGTGACATCGGCATGTTTGTCGCGCTTGGCGATTCGGCGTCGAGTGCCGGTGTGCGGCGGATCGAGGCGCTGACCGGGGCGGCGGCATTCGATTATCTGAACGGGCAGGCGGCGCGATTGGGGCAGGTGGCCTCGGACCTAAAGGCGCGGCCCGAGGATGTGGGAGAGCGCGTCAAGGCGTTGATGGACGAGCGCCGCGCGCTGGCCAATGAGGTGGCGCAACTGCGCCGCGAGCTGGCGATGTCGGGCGGGGCGGGTCAGGGCGGCGGGGCCGAGGCGCGCGAGGTGGGCGGTGTCATGCTCATCGCGCAGGTGCTGACGGGGGTGCAGGGCAAGGACCTGCCGCCGCTGATTGACGAGCAAAAGGCGCGGCTTGGCTCTGGTGCGGTCTTGCTTATTGCCGATACCGGCGGCAAGGTGGCTGTGGCGGCGGGCGTGACCGACGATTTGACCGACCGGATTTCGGCGGTCCAGATGGTGCGCGCGGCGGTGGCCGAACTGGGCGGCAAGGGCGGTGGTGGCCGCCCGGACATGGCGCAGGGCGGTGGCACGAGCATGGACGGGGCTGAGGCCGCGATTGCGGCGGCCACAGGGGTTATCGAGGGGGTCATGACCTCCTAGGGAGGATGGATGAGCGCCTATATCATTGCCCGGATTACGGTCACGAATCCGCTGGATTATCAATCCTATGCCAGTCAGACCGTGGCCACGGCCGAGAAATTCGGCGGTCGGTTTCTGGTCAAGGGGGGCGCGCAAGAGGGGCTGGAGGGCAATTGTCCGGACAGGCATGTCATCATCGAATTCCCCGACCGGGCGACGGCGCTTGCGTGGTATGGCTCTGACGTCTATCAGCGCATTTTGCCTCTGGCTCTGAACAGCAGCGAGCGCGATATCGTCCTTGTGGATGGTATTTAACTGAAAAGACAGGAGTTTTTGCCGATGCCAGCCCTCTGGATTGCCCATGTGACCGTGACCGATGCCGAGGCCTATGGCCGCTATGCCGCCCTTGCCGGACCGGCAATTGCCAAGCATGGCGGCGTGTTCATCGCGCGCGGCGGGCGGTTCGTGCAGTTGGAGGGCAAGGAGCGGCCGCGCAATGTGGTGGCGCGGTTTCCGAGCGTTGAGGACGCCGAGGCCTGTTACCACAGCCCCGAGTATCAGGCGGCGCTGGATCATGCGCGGGGCGCGTCCGAGCGGGAATTGGTGATCGTCGAAATCACCGAATAGGCTGGATCGCCTGTCGTGTGGCCCTAGCTCTTGGGGTGAGACAGGAGCGGCGATGCGAATTTTACTGACATTCTTGTTGATTTTGGCGGGCAGTTTGGCCGGGGCGCAGGATTTATCCGCGCTCAAGGGGCCGGGGGTTGTGGCGCTGATGCGCCATGCGCTTGCCCCCGGAACAGGGGACCCGGTGGGATTCCGACTGACCGACTGCGCCACGCAGCGCAATCTGGATGCGCGGGGGCGGGCGCAGGCGCGGGAGACCGGGGCGGCCTTGCGGGCGGCGGGGGTCGTCTTTGATCAGGTCTGGTCAAGCCGCTGGTGCCGGGCGCGCGAGACGGCTGCGTTGATGGAAATGGGGGCGGTGGCAGAGCAATCGCCGCTCGACTCCTTTTACGCGGGCCAAGGCGATCGCGCGGCGCAGACCGCCGCGACCTTGGACCTGATCAACGCGCTGCCCGAGGCGGCGCGGGTGCTGATCGTGACCCATCAGGTCAATATCACGGCGCTGACCGGCCTTGGCGTGGGATCGGGCGAAATCATCGTGACACGGCGGGGGCCGGAGGGGCTGATCCCGGTGGGGCGCTATATGATTGCCCCCTGAAAGCAAATGCCCCGGCGCGAGGGCCGGGGCAATGCGGATCAGTCCTTCTTCGACATGCGCTTGCGCTCATGCGGATCGAGATAGCGTTTGCGCAGGCGGATCGACTGCGGTGTGACCTCGACCAGTTCGTCATCGTCGATATAGGCGATGGCCTCTTCGAGGCTCATGGTGATGGGCGTGGTCAGGCGCACGGCCTCATCAGTGCCGGAGGCGCGGACGTTGGTCAGCTTCTTGCCCTTGAGGGGGTTCACCTCGAGGTCGTTGTCGCGGCTATGCTCACCGATGATCATGCCAGTATAGATCTTGGCCTGTGGGCCAAGGAACATGCGGCCACGTTCTTCGAGATTCCAGAGGGCGTAGGCCACCGCCTCGCCGTTTTCCATCGAGATCAGCACGCCTGCGCGCCGACCGGGGATCGGGCCGCGATGCGGCGACCAAGAATGGAACACGCGGTTGAGCACGCCGGTGCCGCGCGTATCGGTGAGGAATTCGCCATGATACCCGATGAGCCCGCGTGACGGCACATGGGCGATGATCCGGGTCTTGCCCGCGCCCGAGGGTTTCATCTCGACCAGATCGCCGCGACGCGGGCCGGTGATCTTCTCGATCACGGCGCCGGTGTATTCGTCGTCCACGTCGATGGTGACTTCTTCGATCGGTTCCAGCCGCTCGCCTTTTTCGCCTTCGCGCATGAGGACTTGCGGGCGGGAGATGCTGAGCTCAAAGCCTTCGCGGCGCATGTTCTCGATCAGCACGCCCATCTGCAATTCGCCGCGCCCGGCCACCTCGAAGGCGTCGCCGCCCGGTGTGTCGGTCACTTTGATGGCGACGTTTGATTCGGCCTCTTTCATCAGGCGCTCGCGGATGACCCGGCTCTGGACCTTCTTGCCTTCGCGCCCGGCGAGGGGGCTGTCGTTGATGCCGAAGGTGACGGTGATGGTGGGCGGATCAATCGGCTGTGCCGCGATCGGGTCTTCGACGGCGAGGGCGCAGATCGTGTCGGCCACGGTCGCCTTGGTCATGCCCGCGAGGCTGACGATGTCGCCGGCGCTGGCCTCTTCGATGTCTTGACTGGACAGGCCACGGAACGCCTGAATCCGGGTCACGCGGAACTGTTCGATCTTTTGGCCGATGCGGCTGAGGGCCTGCACGGTCTGGCCCACCTTGAGGCGGCCTGATTCAACACGGCCTGTCAGCAGGCGACCGACAAAGGGATCGGCCCCGAGCGTGGTGGCCAACATGCGGAAATCCTCGTCGATATGGGCGAGTTGCTTGGGCGCGGGCACATGGTTGACGATGAGGTCAAACAGGGCCGAGAGATCCTTGCGCGGGCCGTCAAGCTCGTGATCGGCCCAGCCGGCGCGGCCCGAGGCATACATATGCGGGAAATCGAGCTGATCGTCATTGGCCTCGAGCGAGGCGAAGAGATCGAAACATTCGTTCAGCGCGCGGTCTGGTTCGGCATCGGGTTTGTCGACCTTGTTGAGCACGACGATGGGGCGCAGCCCGAGGCGCAGCGCCTTGGCGGTCACGAATTTCGTTTGCGGCATCGGACCTTCGGCGGCATCGACGAGAAGGACCACACCATCGACCATGGACAGGATGCGCTCGACCTCGCCGCCGAAATCTGCGTGGCCGGGGGTGTCGACGATGTTGATCCGGGTCTGTTTGTAGAGGACGCTGGTGGGCTTGGCGAAGATGGTGATGCCGCGCTCGCGCTCCAGATCGTTGCTGTCCATGGCGCGTTCGTCCACGGCCTGATTGGCGCGGAAGGCGCCGGATTGTTTCAGCAATTGGTCGACGAGCGTGGTCTTGCCGTGGTCGACGTGGGCGATGATGGCTATATTGCGCAGATCCATTGGGTTTAGCTGTCCTGACATTGTTCGCCTGCGCCCTATACGCCGCGGCGCGGAAAGACCAGAGGCAAAGCGCCCCCATGGCCGGATCATGCTGCGTGTTTGTGTCGCTTTGGGAACATATCCGCGGCACGGTGCCGTGACAGCATAGATGCACCAAGGGGTTGTGCCAAGGCGCCGCTGCCGTTGCGCGGTCGGCGCGCTGCCCTTGCCCGCCATCTAGGACGCCATAGGTAAATAGCGGCCCCTGTGCCCGATCCGCGCGCAGGGGACGTTACAGGGACCGATGAGGGCGCGTCAAAGCCCGGCTTCAGAAGGGGATTTCGTCATCCATATCACGCGCGGGCCGGGCGCTACCCGAGGCGGGCGCCGGGGCCGCGCCGTAATCGCCGCCATAGTCACCGCCGTAACCCTGATCCTGACCACCACCAAGGCTGCCGCCACCACCACTGCTACCGCCGCCCTCGCCACGGCCATCGAGCATGACCAGCGTGGCATCAAAGCCCTGAAGCACGATTTCAGTGCTGTATTTGTCCTGACCGGACTGGTCCTGCCATTTGCGGGTTTGCAGCTTGCCCTCGAGATAGACCTTGGAGCCTTTGCGCAGGTATTGTTCGGCCACGCGCACCAGCCCCTCGGAAAATATCGCGACGGTGTGCCATTCGGTGCGCTCGCGGCGTTCGCCGGTGTTGCGGTCTTTCCATGTCTCGGAGGTGGCGATGCGCAGGTTGCACACCTTGCCGCCGTTCTGAAAGGTCCGGACCTCGGGGTCGCGGCCCAGATTGCCGATGAGAATTACCTTGTTGACAGAGCCGGACATCGCGCCCTCCTTGAATCATGCCGTGGTTCGCATTTGACGGTTACACCACCGCATCGGCGTGAAGGAAAGGTTAAAATTGTCGATGAATGCGACTAAACCTGCCGATGTGGGGCAAAGCGGCAAAAGAAGTCTCGAATTCCGCGCAAGATTGCTTATAGTGCTGCCAGAAAGACGTATGGGGGCAGGACAGGAATGCGGTGGATCGCAAGCGCGCTTGTGGCCTTTGGGCTGATTATGCCGGGTGTGGCGGCTGCGGATGTGCTCTCCAGCAAGAACCGAGTGAACCTTTTCAAGTCGCAGACCAAGGTTCTCGATACCCGCGCGCGGCAACAATACAACAATTCGGTGCGGCTTCAGCCTGAGAGCGTCAAGACGCCAACGATGTGGGATGATCTGTCCCCGATGTTCCGGGGCGCATATCGCGGGCCCTACCTTGACATGGCGAAACAGGCGGCGCGGCGGTATCAGGTGCCCGAAGATCTGTTCCTGCGCCTTGTGCAGCAGGAATCGGGCTGGCGCGCGGATGCGCGCTCGCACAAGGGCGCGATTGGCCTTGCGCAGTTGATGCCCGAGACGGCGCGCACTCTGGGCGTAAATCCGCATGATCCGCGTGAAAACCTCGAAGGGGGGGCACGCTATCTGGCAGAGCAATACCGCACCTTTGGCTCGTGGCGGCTGGCGCTTGCGGCCTATAACGCGGGGCCGGGAGCGGTTTCGAAATACGGCGGGGTGCCGCCCTATAAAGAGACGCGCAATTACGTCAAGGTCATTCTGGGTAGCTGAGCCAGTGCCGCCTCAGGCGACAAAGCCGATCCGGTAAAGGTGGATTTCGTTGGCGGGATGCTTTTCGGCATTCACCACCTGCCCATTATGGTGGTTGTAGAGCGCGCGCCAATAGGGCTGGATGATCACGCCCTCGTCGCGCAGGATCGTTTGCAGCCGGGCCATCACAGGGCGGCGGCTATCTGCGTCACTGAGGCGGTTGGCCTCGTCGAGCAGGGTATCGAATTCCTCATTGGCAAAGCCGCTCTCGTTCCAGGCGGCGTTGGAGCGATAGGCGAGGCTGAGCACCTGCACGTCAAGCGGGCGGTGGTTCCACTGGGTCGCCGAGAAGGGAAACTCGCGCCAATTGGCCCAAAATTCCGGGCCGGGCAGGATGCGGCGGCGCACGGTCAGGCCTGCGTCGCGCAGTTGTGCGGCGACTGCATCGCCGGTGTTGCGCTGCCATTCGTCATCGACCGTCACAAGCTCATGCTGAAAGCCAAGAAGCCCCGCCGCCTCGATGGTCTTTCGCGCCTGGGCCGGGTCATAGGGGGCCGGGCCGATGTCGGCATAGGCGG
>JBLRXE010000047.1:0-10626 GCA_047920895.1 Roseovarius sp. | reverse complement strand
GCGTGCGCGAGGCGCTGAGCGCGGCGCGCCTCACGCTGCGCGATGTGGGGGCGGTGGCTGTCACCTCTGGTCCGGGCCTCATCGGGGGGGTGATCGCCGGTGTCATGTGCGCCAAGGGGATTGCTGCGGGCGCGGGCCTGCCGCTCATTGGCGTCAACCACCTTGCCGGTCATGCGCTGACCCCGCGTCTCACGCATGGCGTGGCCTATCCCTATCTCATGCTGCTGGTGTCGGGCGGGCATTGCCAGTTCCTCATCGTGCGGGGCGCGGATGATTTCACCCGCCTTGGCGGCACCATCGACGACGCCCCCGGCGAGGCGTTCGATAAAACCGCCCGCCTTCTGGGCCTGCCGCAACCCGGTGGCCCGGCGGTGGAATGTGAGGCAAGACAAGGCAATCCCAGCCGCTTCCGCTTCCCCCGGCCTTTGCTCGACCGTCCCGGCTGCGACATGTCCTTTTCCGGGCTGAAAACCGCCCTGCTGCGCGCCCGCGATGAAATCGTGATTGCGAAATCCGGGCTGACGCGCCAGGACCGCGCCGATCTCTGCGCCGGGTTTCAGGCCGCCGTGCGCGACGTTCTGGCCGAAAAAACCCGCCGCGCGCTGACAGTCTATCTTGCAGAGAACCCCGCCCAGCCTGTCATCGCCGTCGCCGGGGGCGTGGCCGCCAATACCGCCATTCGCGCCGGGTTAGAGACTGTTGCTGCCGAAATGGGTGCAACCTTCATCGCGCCCCCGCTGGCGCTCTGCACCGACAATGCCGCAATGATCGCCTATGCCGGGGCAGAGCTGCTTGCGCTTGGCCACCGCGATGACATGACCCTTGCCGCCCGCCCGCGCTGGCCTTTGGATCACACCAGCCCCGCCATGCTGGGCAGCGGCAAGAAAGGAGCCAAGGCATGATCCTCATCTGTGGCGCAGGCGCATTCGGCACCGCCCTCGCAGTGACGCTGGCGCAAAATGGCCCCGTCACCCTCTGGGCGCGCGACGCGGCGCATGCCGCCGAAATGCACGCCGCCCGCGAGAACACGCGCCGCCTGCCCGGCATCGTCTTGCCCGACGCCGTCACCGTCATCAGCGGAACCCCCGCCTTGGGCGATACCCCTTGCCTCCTTGCCATGCCAATGCAAACGCTGGGCGGGTTTCTCTCACAACACGCCGAAACCCTCGCCCATCGCCCACTGGTTGCCTGCTGCAAGGGCATGGACCTGACCACCGGCCTTGGTCCCACCGGCCTTATCGCGAAGTCCTGCCCTGCGGCGACGCCTGCCATCCTCACCGGCCCCAGCTTTGCCCGCGACATAGCACTTGGCCTGCCGACGGCGCTGACGCTCGCCTGTGCCGATGATGCCACCGGCCAATCCCTACAACGCGCCCTGACCACGCCCACCCTGCGGCTCTACCGCTCGACCGACACCATCGGCGCGGAACTGGGCGGCGCGCTCAAGAACGTGATCGCCATCGCCTGCGGTGCCGTCATCGGCGCCGGTCTGGGCGAGAGCGCGCGCGCCGCGCTGATGACCCGTGGCTTTGCCGAAATGAACCGCCTCGCCCATGCGCTCGGCGCGCAGCCCCAGACGCTCGCCGGCCTCTCGGGATTTGGCGATCTGGCGCTGACCTGCACCTCTGACCAGTCGCGCAATTACCGCTATGGCCTCAGCATCGGCCAGGGGGCGGAGTTTGATCCCACCATCACCGTCGAGGGTGCCGCCACCGCCCGCGCCGTGCTGGCCCGCGCGCAGGCGCTCAGCCTCGACATGCCCATCACCCATGCCGTCACCACGCTTGTCACAGGCGAATTGCGCGTGGCGCAGGCGATGGATATGCTGCTCTCACGCCCATTAAAGGAAGAATGATGCTCATTGCCCTGATTGCCCGCGACAAACCCGGTGCCCTTCAAACCCGTCTCGACACCCGCGAGGCGCATGTCGCCTATCTCAAGGAGACCGGCGTTGTCTCTCAGGCCGGTCCCCTGCTCGATGACGCAGGCCAGATGATCGGCTCGCTCGTGATCCTTGACGTCGCCGATATGCAGGCCGCACAGGATTGGGCGGCAAACGATCCCTATGCCAAGGCGGGGCTCTTCTCGGGCGTCGAATTGATTCCGTGGAAAAAGGTCATCTGATGCGCTACTGGCTGTTCAAATCCGAGCCATCAACCTGGGGCTGGCAGGACCAGTTGGCCAAGGGTGACGCCGGCGAGGAATGGAACGGCGTGCGCAATTATCAGGCCCGCAACTTCATGCGCGAAATGGCCTTGGGTGATCGCGGCTTTTTCTACCATTCCCAGAGCGAAAAGGCCGTGGTCGGCGTGGTCGAGGTGATCGCCACGGCCCATCCCGACAGCACCACCGACGATCCGCGTTGGGAATGCGTGGACATCAAGGCAGTTGAAACCGCCAAGACACCCGTCACGCTGGACACCATCAAACCCGATCCGCGTCTGGCCGATATGGTGCTGGTGAAAAACACGCGCCTCTCGGTGCAGCCGGTGACGGCAGAGGAATGGCGCCTCATCTGCGACATGGCCGGTCTCACCGCCTAGGCCTCTTTGCCCCAGCCTTCGGACTGCATTTCGCGCATCCGGCTGGCGGTGCGCTCGAATTCAAACGATCCTTCACCCTCAATATAGAGATATTCCGGCACCGCCGCCGCAGAACAGATCAACCGCACGCGCGCCTCATAGAGCGCATCAATCAAGGTGACAAAGCGTTTGGCCTCGTTGAAGTTGCTGCGCCCCATCTGAGGGATGTCTTCAAGGATCAGCACCCGCGCCGCCTCGGCCAATGCCAGATAATCCGCCGGACCCAGCGGGTTGCCGCAAAGATCATAGAACCTGGCCCGCGCCACACCATTGTGAAATGCCGGGATCTCCACCGCCCGCTTGTTTACGATGATCGTATGCGGCCCGCCGCGGCCCGCCGTCAGATCCTGCCAAATCGTCTCTATCTCGGCCCGACTCTCGGCATTGATGGGGCTAAAGTAACTTGGGCTGCCGGTCAGACGATCCTGTCGGTAATCGGTCGGGCTGACCATTTCATGCAGGACCATCCGCTCTTTCAAGAGCGCGATGAACGGCAGGAAAAGCTGCCGGTTGAGACCGTCCTTATAGAGATCATCCGGCACCCGGTTCGAGGTCGTGACCACCACGACCCCCGCCGCAAAGAGCGCCTCAAATAGCCGCCCCACGATCATCGCATCAGTGATATCGCTGATCTGCATCTCGTCAAAGGCCAGCAGCCGCACCGATTTCGCCACCTCCGCCGCCACCGGCGCCAGTGCATCCGCCTCATTTCGCGCCCGCGCGGCATGCAGCCCGGCATGGATTTCCTGCATGAAGGCATGGAAATGCACCCGCCGGTTGGGCACCGCCAGCGTGCTCACAAATAGGTCCATCAGCATGGATTTGCCGCGCCCGACCCCGCCCCAGATATAGAGACCCTTGGGCGGCTCTGGCGCGCGCCGAAACCAGCCCTTGCGCGGCGCCTCGTCCAGACCCGCGCGAATCCGCTCGAATTCCGGCAAGAGCGCCTCTTGCGCCGGATCACGGGTCAGTTTGCCATCGGCCACAAGGCGGACATAGAGATCAGGCAGGGTTTCCATGAAACTAATGACTGCCACGCGCCAGTTTCTGCATGACGCCGACCAATTCGGCACTGATCCCCGGCTCTGACAGGGCATGGCCCGCCACCGGAATCATCCGCAGATCGGCCACCGGCCAACGTTCGGCCAAACGATGCGCTGTCACCGGCGGGCAGATCATATCATAGCGCCCCTGCACAATGGTGCCGGGAATATGCGCGATCCGGTTCATGTCATCCAGGATCTGACCGTCGCGATCCAGAAACCCGCGATGGGTGAAATAGTGATTCTCAAGCCGGGCAAAGGCGCGGGCGTAGTCGGCGGGGCTATCGCCGCCCACCCCGGTGGAATGCACCGTGGCCAGCGCATTTTCCCAGGCTGACCAGGCCTTGGCATGGGTCACTTCCTCGCCCAGCTTGCCGGAAAACAGGCGGCGGTGATAGGCGGCAATCAGATCGTCCCGCTCGTCCTCGGGGATCAACTCCACAAACCGCGCCCAGGTTTCCGGCCAGAACGCCCCGGCGCCCCCGCCATAGAACCAATGCAATTCCGCCTCGGTCATGGTGAACACCCCGCGCAGCACCAGATGCCGCACCGGCGCGGGATGCGCCTGCGCATAAATCAGCGCCAGCGTTGCCCCCCAACTGCCGCCGAACACGATCCAGCGGTCAATGCCCAGGGTCCGGCGGATCAGCTCTATATCCGCCACCAGATGCCAGGTTGTATTCGCCTCGACGCTGGCATGCGGGCGCGACCGGCCACAACCGCGCTGATCAAACAGGATGATCCGATAGACCGCCGGATCAAAATACCGCCGCATCGCCGGGCTGCACCCGCCCCCCGGCCCGCCATGCAGCACAACCACCGGCAGGCCATCGGGGCGGCCCGATTGCTCCATATAGACGCTGTGCCCGTCGCCCACATCCAGCATTTGCCGGTCAAAGGGTTCGACCGGGGGATGAAGATATTGCACTGCGCTCTTTTGGCCTGAGAATTTGTCCATGAATGTCCTATATAAGCCGCGAGACCAAAAGAGCATATGGAGAGCAGAATGCAAGCCGCTCAGAGCACGATTGATCCCGCCGAAGTCGCCAAGTTCGAGGCGATGGCCGCGGAATGGTGGGACCCGAACGGAAAATTCAAGCCGCTGCACATGCTCAATCCCTGTCGGCTGGATTACATCACCGCCCAGATCGCGGCAGAGTTCGACCGCGACCTGCGCGCGCAAACGCCCTTTGCCGGGCTGCGCCTGCTCGATATCGGCTGCGGTGGCGGCCTTCTGAGCGAACCGATGGCGCGTCTGGGTGCAACCGTGGTCGGGGCTGATGCCGCCCCCCGCAACATTCCCGTGGCGCAGGTCCATGCCGGACAATCCGGGCTCGACATCGACTATCGCCACACCACCGCCGAAGATCTGGCCGCGGCGGGCGAACAATTCGACGTCGTGCTCAACATGGAAGTGGTCGAGCATGTCGCCGATCCGCTGACCTATCTGACTGCCTGCCAGCAGCTTTTGAAACCGGGCGGGCTTCATATCTGCTCGACCCTGAACCGCAACCCCAAGAGCTATGCCATGGCCATCGTCGGGGCCGAATATGTCATGCGCTGGCTGCCCAAAGGCACGCATGACTGGTCCAAGTTCATCACCCCGGACGAACTCTTTGATCTCTTGCGCAACGCCGGGCTCGATCCCGTGGACCGCAAGGGATTCGTGTTCAACCCGATCACCTGGGGCTGGCGCCTCTCGGACCGGGATTTGAGCGTGAATTATGTGACGGCGAGCGTGAAACGCTGAAGCGGCGCGGGTGGGTGGCAAACAAATCGCCCCCGCCTCTTACGTCCCCGGCTCCAGCTTGGCCCGCAATTCGCGCAGCACCGGCAGGCTGGCGCGCACCCGGTCCTCGCCCAGATCGCGGATCAAGTCCGACACCATCGGCGTGATCGCGGCCATCGCGGCATCGCGCGCCTGACGGCCTGACGGGCTGATCGCCACCATCTTGCGCCGCGCATCGTCCCAATCGGGGCGGATATGCACATATCCCGCCCATTCCAGTTTCGACAGCGTGTTGGTCATCGCCCCGCGCGTGACGTGAAAGCTTTTGGCCAATTGCGCCGGGCTACGCTCGTCCCCGATCCGCGCCAGATGGTTCAGCACCGAGAAATGCGAAATTTCCATGCCTTTGGGCAAAACCCGCGACAGCCGGCTGCGGATCAATTGCTCATTCGTCAGAATCTCGCTAAAGAGCGCCACGGCAAGGGAATTGCTGGTCGTATCGGTCATTCAGGGCCCGTCAAACGCTCGGTCATGGCGCAGTGAAGGCACGCGCCTACGCGCTTGTGCCACCGCATCGGGGTCAAGATCAACCATCACGATGCCCGGCTCGATGCCGCCATCGGCCAGAACCTCGCCCCAGGGGGCCACAACCATACTGTGCCCATGGGTCTGACGGGTGCGGCCCGATATCGCGGCATGGGTGCCGGTCTGCGCCGGAGCCAGCACGAAACACCCGGTTTCAATCGCGCGGGCGCGCAACAGCACCTCCCAATGCGCCGCCCCGGTGACATAGGAGAATGCCGCCGGCACCGTCAGGACGGTGGCCCCCGCCTGTGCCAGATGCCGGTGCAGATGCGGAAACCGGATGTCGTAACAGATCGTCAGGCCCAGCTTGCCCAGCGGCATATCGGCCAGCACGGCCCGATCGCCGGGGCGGAAACCGTCCGATTCGCGATAGGTTTCCTCGGGGCTGACATCCACATCGAACATGTGGATCTTGTCATAGCGCGCGACAATCCCGCCATCCGGCCCGATCAGAAACGACCGGTTGGCAAAGCGCCCATCGGGATCATCGGTCTTGAGCGCGAGCGACCCGATCAAGAGCCAGACACCGGCCTCTGCGGCGCGGGCGCGCAGACCTGCCAGCGTCGGATCGCTCTCCTCGGGATGCAGCACGGATTTCTGATGCGCGCGACTGCCCGAGACACAATTCGTGACCTCAGGCGTCAGGATAAACTCTGCCCCCTGCGCAATCGCCGCATCCATCATGCCCAGCGTCACCGCCAGATTGGCCGCCGGGTCGTCGCTGCTGCTAAGCTGCAAAAGAGCCGTGCGCATCGCCGTCACCCGCGCAACAGCGTATCGAGCTTGCCCGCCTGTTCCAGCGCATAGAGATCATCACAGCCGCCCACATGGGTGGTGCCGATGAAAATCTGCGGCACCGTATGGCGGCCATTGGCGCGCTTCATCATCTCGGATTTGCGCGCAGGCTGGGCCAGCACGTTGATTTCCGAGAAATTGACACCTTTTTTCTGCAACAGGCGCTTGGCTGAATGGCAGAATCCGCAGAGCGGCGATGTATAGATTTCGACTGGCTTCATGATTGGGGTCCCCGGTTCGCACTGGCGCGAACTTAGGCATCCTTGGCGGCGCGCGCCAGTGTCAGAACGCTCACATCGCCGCTACCCGCCGAAAAACACGCCTGCGCCGCCACCGAGAGCGTCGCCCCCGAGGTCATCACATCGTCGATGATCAGGATCGAGCGCCCGGCAATCAGACCCCGGTGCCGGGGCGTGACCCGAATCGCATCCATCAGCATGACGTGACGCGCCTCGACGCTCAGCCCCTTCAGGCTCTGGGTGCGTTTGTGCCGCGTCAAGAGGTCAGGGCAACAGGGCAATCCCGTCTCGCGCGCCAAGGCCTGCGCCAAGAGCGCCGATTGATTGAACCGCCGCGACAGCATCCGCCCCCAGTGCAGCGGAATGGGCGCAATCAATGTATCAGGCCGCAACAAGGGCTGCGCCGCCCGCGCCATCCATTTTGCCGCCGGGCGCACCACATCATGCCGGTCGCCATGCTTGAGCATCAGGATCAGTTTGCGTCCGTTCTCGTGATAGCGCATCGCCGCGCGCCCCTGCGACCATGGCCGCGCCATGCGCAAACAGTCGTCACAATGCTCTGCCCCGGCCCCTACCGCACCGGGCAGAGGCACACCGCAGGTGTCACAGACCAGCCCGGAAATGAACGGCGTATCGCGCCAGCACGGGCCACAGAGACCAAAATCGCTGTCCACCACCGCGCCACAGAGCGTGCAGCGCGCCGGATAGACCATGCGAACCGCCGTTTGAAAAGCTGCTGTCAGCACTCTATCCTAGCCCCATGACCCAAACGCCCCTCACCGATCGCGCCGCCCTGATCCGCAACCGCCAGCGCGCCCTGCGCGCACCGGCCCTCTTCCTGCACGAAATCGCCGCCGATGAGGTCGAGGATCGCCTGAGCCTGGTTAACAAATCCTTTACCGCGCCCGCCGTGGTGACGGGTTTTCCACAATTCTGGCAAACCCGCCTGCCCGAGGCGCGTATTGTGGCGGATGACGAGGTGCTGACGCTCGAGCCGGGCGCGCATGATCTCGTCGTTCACGCGCTTTGCCTGCATTGGGCCAGCGATCCCGTGGGCCAGCTCATTCAGGCCCGCCGCGCGCTGCGCCCCGATGGTCTCTTGCTCGCGGCCCTCTTTGGCGGCGGCACACTCCACGAATTGCGCAGCGCGCTGGCGCAGGCCGAGGCAGAGATACGCGGCGGCCTCTCGCCCCGTGTCCTGCCCATGGCCGAAATCCGCGATCTGGGCGGGTTGATGCAGCGCGCGGGCCTCAACCTGCCGGTGGCCGATACCCTGCCACTCCGCACCAGCTATGCCGATCCTCTGGCGCTGATGCACGACTTGCGCGCCATGGGCGAGGTTAACGCCATGGCGGCGCGGCACCGCGCGCTGACCCGGCCCCGCATGCTCCGCCGCGCCTGCGACATATATGCCCAAGCCTTTGGCACGGACGACGGGCGCATCCCCGCCACCTTCGAAATGATCTTCCTCACCGGCTGGTCCCCCGACGTCAGCCAGCCCCGCCCACTGCGCCCCGGATCGGCCAGCGCGCGGCTTGCCGATGCGCTGGGTGCGGTGGAAACCCCGTTGAAAGATTGACCTTTCGAGCACAGCCTATATGTCACCCCTGTCCCGGAACTCACAGGAATGACCAAGCCATGCTCGATGCCAGCCATGATGCCGCCCGCCCCGAACATGCCGCCGCCGAACACCCCAAGGTGCCGCGCGCGAAAACCGGCGTGCTCTTGGCCAACCTTGGGACGCCGGATCACTACACCTACTGGCCGATGCGCCGCTATCTCAACGAATTCCTGTCCGATCGCCGGGTGATCGACTATAGCCCGTGGAAATGGCAGCCGCTCTTGCAGCTCATCATCCTGACCAAACGGCCCTTTACCAGCGGTCATGCCTATAAATCCATCTGGAACGAGGACAAGGGCGAAAGCCCCCTGATGACCATTACCCGCGACCAGACCACCAAGATGGCCGCCGCGATGCAGGCGCGCTATGGCGATCAGGTGATGGTCGATTTCTGCATGCGCTACGGCAATCCTTCAACCAAATCCAAGGTGCGCCAGATGGTCGAGGCGGGCTGCACCCGCATCCTCTTTTTCCCGCTCTATCCGCATTACGCTGGTGCCACCTCGGCCACCGCGAATGACCAGTTCTTTCGCGCCCTGATGGACGAGACATGGCAGCCCATCGCGCGCGTGGTCGAACCCTATTTCCAGAACCCGCTCTATATCGAGGCGCTCGCGCAATCGGTCGAGCGCGCCTATGCCGCGGTCGAAAATCGCCCCGAAATCCTTGTCGTATCCTATCACGGCATGCCGAAACGCTATCTGATGCAGGGCGATCCCTATCATTGCCAGTGCCAGAAAACCACGCGCCTGCTCAAGGAGCGGCTGGGCTGGGCCGATACTGAAATCACCACCACCTTCCAGTCGGTCTTTGGCCCCGAAGAGTGGCTCAAGCCCTATACCGTGGACGAGGTCGCGCGTCTGGCCCGCGAAGACGGCAAGAAACGCATCGCCGTGATGGCCCCCGCCTTTTCCGCCGATTGCATCGAAACGCTGGAAGAGATCAACGAAGAAATCCGCGAGAGTTTTGAGGAAGCAGGCGGCGAAGAGTTCACTTATATTCCCTGCCTCAATGACGATGACGCGCATATCAAGGCGCTCTCCGCCATCGTCGAGTCGAACCTCAAAGGCTGGCTCGACTGAGTGCCATCACAAGCCATAAAAAAAGGCAGTGGTTTCCCACTGCCTTTTCTTTTGGTGCCGTTGCCGGGCTTAGTCAGCAGCGATAACAGCTGCGACGATTGCCAGCAGAACCAGCGGAACCCAAACGCCTGCGGCGGACGAGCTTGCAGCGGTTTCTTCAACAATCACCGGTGCCTCGATAACCGGCTCCGACAGATTGCCTGCGAAAGCGGTCGAAGCGGCGGCGGTCAGGGCAGCAGCGAGAACGAGTTTCTTCATGATTATCCTCCAGATATTGGCAAGACATTGCAATGCGCAACGCCAAGCACCCAAGACTTAACCTCGTAAGAAATCACTAATCAGCAATTTTTGGTTATTGCAATTGCATCTTGAGTCCACCGCCCCATAAACCGCCCGATTTTTGTCAAATTAGCAACACCTGTGTGCCCACCTTGGTCAGAGCGAACAGTTCCTGGATATGCTCATTATACAGCCCGACGCAGCCATTCGACGACCGTCGCCCGATCTTGCGCGTGTCGTGGGTGCCGTGAATCCGGTAATAGGTCCAGCTCAGATAGAGCGCGTGGGTGCCCAGCGGATTGTCCGGCCCCGGCGGCACAAAGGCCGGCCATTCCGGATTGCGCTTGAGCATCGAGGGCGTCGGGCGCCAGCTTGGCCCTTCGACCTTGCGCACCACAGAGGTGCGACCGCGCCGCGTCAGATCTTCGGTCAGCGGCACAGAGGAGGGGTAGAGTTTGTAAACCGACTGATCCGCGCTCCAGAAATGCACCGCACGCGAGTCAATATCAACCAGAACCGCGCCATTGTTCAGGTTCGCGAAATACGGACGCCAATCCAGCATCCGAAAGCCAGAGATATTGCGCCGCACCGTTTGTTCGATGTTGCGCTCCATCTCGACGGTGCCATCCCCATCCACGCCCTGCGCCAGCGCCGGCGCCCCCAGCAAGGCC